>NZ_JADDYG010000357.1:0-574 GCF_015163535.1 Vibrio sp. OPT46
TAGCTACAGGATGCTTGGTTCAACGAGAATGGTTTCTTTGTAGAGGAAGCGAGAGAGGCTTTGGGAGGAACAACGAAGGAAATCAGCATGTTAAAAATAACGAAAGTAGATGCTGAACAGGTATTATTCGAAATAAGCCCAAAACACTTTAAGTCTGAATTAAGAGCAAACACCGCTGAATGCCCTACTTACAAAGTATTTGCTGTCTTAGGCTTTTTCTTTTGCAACGCCCTTTCAGAAACTCTCTTCAAAAAAGGCTCAAAATCTATATAGATAGGCTTGGCTTATCACCTGCAGCTGCGATGGCATAACGAATATCATCAATAAATCGCCCCTCTGTCTCAATAATGCCGTCAGAGAATGTGACTGGCTGATGTGGCCCAGCAAGTAGAACAATATTAGTAAAATCAGAGACATTAAAGTTCTCTGCTACAACATTTTTGGAATGAAAATCGATGACGGTCTTTGCGACTTGATCTTCCAGTAACAAAAGCTGTTCTTCGGTAATTTTCATACGCGCCAAAGCAACGCGAACACACTTATCGTGGGTAGTCGTCTGCTCTTTTATGATTTC
>NZ_JADDYG010000358.1:0-2886 GCF_015163535.1 Vibrio sp. OPT46
AACGTAAAAGGGCATCTACCTCCTTCTTTCAAACACAACTTACAGGATATTAGTGAGCATAACCCGTTTACTGGTGAAATGAAGGTGTATAGCCAACGGACAGGAATGCGCTTAAGCTTTTCCAAAAGCGTTCCCAAAAAAGTTCAACAGAGGATTCGTAACGTTTTTCCGCATCAGGGCTTCAAAGCAAACAAAGGCAAGAAGCGCGCTTAATTACATATCAGTTACTTCATCATGTTAAATGGGACGCAATGTGGCGTCCCATTTTCGTATCTACAGAAAAATTACTTATCATCGAACAATCAACAACATAAACGGACCAAAACGATGAGATACGTTGTAACTTTAATGATACTGATCTTTGCAAGTACTTCAGTTTTTGCTGACGATTCAGAAACGAACCTGTTGGCTAAAAAGATTAAGACTAAGCTTCAAAAGAAAGTAGACAATAAGTTTGATGACTATCAAGGTTATTGTGACGTCATGATAGAAATGGAGCACAAAAGTAAAAACGCAGTAATAAAAAGAGTAACGAGTAGTGGTGACCAAAAAGTGTGTAGGTACGTTAAGTCCAACTTGAAGAAAGGAAAACGCTATCGTTACAAATACCCCGAAAAGTACATTCGCCTCCATATAACCACAGGCTTATAAATGTTTCAGAACGCCTTGATTAAGAGCGAGTGAACTGAGTTCGTGTAGAGCGTTTAGCTGATTTTTGCTGTTGTACGAGACGAGCATGAAAGGCTTTTTGCTCAGCAGCGCGTTTGAGTTCGTTAAAGTAGTTATGACATTGAATGGCGAACTCAGTGAGTTGGCCGTCACCATCATAGATATATTGATTCTCAGGTGTTTAAGGAAGAACACACCAGTAAAGTAAGTCGAGGACTAAGCGCGCATCAATTTTCAATAAGAGATTTGATTTGCTTCGTAAGCATAACCACAAACCAAACTAGCGATTGCAAGTCCACAGGAACCTCGGTTAAAGCCTCAAAAGCAAACAATGTTGTTAATCTTAGGAGGACATTTTAAAGTAGCTAAAACCGGACATTATTGCTTTGAGACCCCACCCCTTGGTACGCATTATGTATATTATGTTAAATTGTATATTGCTGTACGCTAAATGTTGTCTGAGTATGCTCCTATTCCCTTGCAGATTTTAAATTTAAGGGCTTTAGCATTAAACATAATGGTTATTTACCATAAAATACTTAATATAGATCTTAATAATCTATCGATTGTTAAGATCTATATTAACGCCTTTTTACTTATTGAAATGACCGTATAGCTTCAAATATATCTTGTCTTCTAACAGGCTTGGAAATGAATCCGTCCATCCCGGCATCCAGGCATTTATCTCTATCGCTTTCTAGCGCATGTGCAGTTAACGCTATAATTGGAGTCTTGAGGCCTTTATCTCGAATAAGTCTTGTTGCGGTAATTCCATCCATCACTGGCATCGAGACATCCATGAGAATCAAATCGATTAAATCCTCATTCTCCTCTAAAAATGTTAATGCCTCTGCTCCATGGCTTGCGATATGAACATTATGGCCAAGCTTATTTAAGATAAGCTTTATTACGAACTGATTCGACTCGGTATCTTCTACGACGAGAAGTTCCATTGCTTTTGTCGGTTGATTGGTTTCGATTCTAACTGGACGATTTTGATTGCAACGAGTCAAAACTGGAATCGAAATCGTAAAGGTTGAACCAACATGCTCATCACTTTTAACGGCAATCTTGCCACGCATCATTTCAACTAAATGCTTGGTTATTGCGAGCCCCAGTCCTGTACCACCGAAGCGTCTCGTGATGGAACGGTCTCCTTGATGAAATGCCGTAAACAAGTGCTCTTGCTTTGCTTTAGATATACCAATTCCAGTGTCAGATATTGAGATCACAAGTTCAGCATCTTGCTCAGATACAGAAACTTTTACTTCACCTTCGTCTGTAAACTTTATTGCATTCCCTATTAGATTAAACAGAATTTGAGATAACCGCGTGGAGTCAATCCAAAATTGTTTGTCATTAGTGACAGTACAGTTGAGCTTGAATTTAAGATTTTTCTTCTTAGCGATTTGTTTTTGCTGAGAAATAACAAAAGTGACAGTGTCTCTTAAGTTAATCCATTGTTCATTGAGCTGAAAGCGACCTGACTCGATTTTAGAAAGATCAAGAATGTCACTGATTATCGCGAGAAGTAACTCTGCAGAGCACTCCATTTGGCTCAAAGCATCAATTTGTTCTTCTGACAAGGTTGATTGCTTCAGTATATCTAGCATTCCAAGAACGGAATTTAAAGGGGTTCTTATTTCATGACTCATCATCGCTAAGAACTCCGACTTAGACCGGTTCGCAAGCTCTGCTTCTTCTCTTGCTTTAGCGAGCTGAGTTGTTCTTACTTCAACGATACGTTGTAACTTCTCTTTGGTCTCGATATCAATGACCGCCCTTTCAATTAAGGGACGAAACCGCCTCAAGGTTTCCTTATTCTCTATGCTAAAGTGCCCTTTCTGAGCTCCAATAAGTAGGATTACGGTTTGCGTTACTTCTGAACGTATACCAGTTAAAACGACCGAGTTTACATGGCTTTTTATAAAGCTGTTTAAGTTAACAAACTCAGCGAGTTTATCTGGCTCGAACAGTAGAATGCATTCACCATTGAGAGCTCTTTGATAGGTGTTACCGTGTAACCAGGATACATTATCAAATACGCTATTAGTTGATATCAATGTCTTGAAGGGATATCGTTCACCATCACGAGTCAGTACAATAAAATCATCGAAGCTGATGTACTTTTTGAGGACATTGTTTAATCCCGTAAATATCTCATGCCGATTCTTTGCCTCACTCATCGCAGATATCGCGGAAAGAATGGCCTTGTTT
>NZ_JADDYG010000358.1:2896-13498 GCF_015163535.1 Vibrio sp. OPT46
CTCCAAGAACGGAATTTAAAGGGGTTCTTATTTCATGGCTCATCATCGCTAAGAACTCCGACTTAGAGCGGTTCGCAAGCTCTGCTTCTTCTCTTGCTTTAGCGAGCTGAGTTGTTCTTACCTCAACGATACGTTGTAACTTCTCTTTGGTCTCGATATCAATGACCGCCCTTTCAATTAAGGGACGAAACCGCCTCAAGGTTTCCTTATTCTCTATGCTAAAGTGCCCTTTCTGAGCTCCAATAAGTAGGATTACGGTTTGCGTTACTTCTGAACGTATACCAGTTAAAACGACCGAGTTTACATGGCTTTTTATAAAGCTGTTTAAGTTAACAAACTCAGCGAGTTTATCTGGCTCGAACAGTAGAATGCATTCACCATTGAGAGCTCTTTGATAGGTGTTACCGTGTAACCAGGATACATTGTCAAATACGCTATTAGTTGATATCAATGTCCTGAAGGGATATCGCTCACCATCGCGAGTCAGTACAATAAAATCATCGAAGTTGATGTACTTTTTGAGGACATTGTTTAATCCCGTAAATATCTCATGCCGATTCTTTGCCTCACTCATCGCAGATATCGCGGAAAGAATGGCCTTGTTTTCATCGGCGAGTAGTCGTTCTCTTTGTCTAGCCTGCTTTAGCTCAACTAACGCTTCTTGAAGCGCTTCCTGTTGATATATGTCTAAGTATTTATCTTTCATAAGGTTTATGGAATATAGCCGATGAGATCATCAGGTTTCCATGTCCATTCTCACCACCAATAAATCTACCTTGCTCGCCGAAAGTAAAAGGGCAAATAAAAGGCAAATGTTCTAGTTCTTGGTTAATTTGTTCACAAACGCTATTCATGTCTTGCATTAAGTGCAACATGGGACCTGCGCAAAAGATATTTATCACTCCAATTTTTCGAGACTCTTCTAATTTTTGGTTAAAAGCGGCATTGACGACTTTTGCAGCGCGCGCAACGAGATGCTCACGACTTCCTTTCATTAATGTGAGCTCGTCACCCTCTTCTATTCGTGTAAACAACTCGATTCCACCATCTGGCGTCTCACGGATCGGATGGGATAACTTGTAATATGGGCGATCATAGAGATGACCTGCGATCCGCCCTAATGGATAAGCACTCGAGTTTGTAAACAGCATATTATCTTTACCTACTTGGTTATCCTGGTGATTTGTCCACCTTCTATAAACATTGAGCGCAGGTTCATTATCAATTTCAAGTAAGCATCTATCGTTGGTCTTGGTTGCAACACCTTTGATATTAGTTGGTGTATGCCCAGCGCTAAAAGCGATATCAACAGGTTGAGAGGAGTAAAAGAGAGTTAAGCTTAAACCTGAAGTTTGAGAGCCTTGGGCGGTTATCACAGACCATTTCCCAGCGATGTTATTATCAGCGGCCGAACCACCAATAATTGGAATTAGAGTTCCAAATCTTTCATCTATAGACGCAATGATTGATTCCTCTTGCCCTGGTGTAGCATGAAGTAGAATTAAGTTTGGTACCTCTCCTACACGGTTTGCGTTCTCAAGGGCCATATCCAAAGCATTGGTGACGCTGTCACCTGAGTTGTGATTAGAAATACCAGTACCATAAGCATGAGGACCTGTATCATAAACAGCAAGTGCCGCAATTACTGGTCCTGTATGAAAGCCCTGATCTGTCATTACGGCTTGACATGAACTGGCGCCATGAAAAGGCACACCAGGAAAATGCGCAAGAAACGCTTCTCGAATCAACTCGAAATTGTATTCTTCCGTGTAGTAACACATCACGTAAGACAAGTTCTGTTGTGTCAATTCGGACCTGAGCGTTTTTATCGCTGAGTCTTCATCTTTAATATGAGTAAAAACTGATTGGCAATGCATACGATTTTATAATTGGATATCACTCTGCTGTTATACCATTCCAACCAATTTTCTCTAGGTAAGAAGGTGTTAATTTCATTAATAAGTTACGATTATCTCGTGATAGATCGTATTTATAATTGAACTACAACAATGTTTTCACCTTTTTTAAAGGTGATTTTTTTCGATTCAGGCATGATGTCTCATTCTACTGACTTATGCTTTTCGTTGAGATTGATAAAATTACCAGATTGATTTAGATCAATTTTTAGAGTGCTACTTTCTGTCGTTTCGAGCGAAATTCCCATTGAGTCACTATTAATCGTGATTATTTCTCCTTCAATTGTTACATCGCATCGTTCTTTTTGTGAACAGTCAACGCTATTAACACTCTCGTGTGTAAAGGTACGCCAGAAAAATGCGCCTATTAAAACACTGAGCATGATTAAGATTTGTGCAAGTCGCGCCTTTGTTAACTTTTGTGCAGGCATAATTACTAATATCCTTGTTACAAACTTCAAACTTTTTAAATAAAAAATGATTTCCAGAGGTCCAGTAAGGTTACTACCCTGTCATTGAATTGTTAATTCAAGTATAGTGTCACGCTGAAAATGCCACTTTTTATTAAAGTCAGCAATGGAAATAAGGTGATGATAACACTTGAATTCTAGAGTTTACTTGGGTGGTGTTACGACGCAAGTCGTGTTGGAAGTAAAAGTGTAGTTAATTAGAAATTGGAAGCATGCAAATGAGCCAAGTAAAGCAGCTTGAACAAAACTACAACTATACAGTCGTTCGCCAATTTACCCTTGTGACCATTTTATGGGGCATAGTTGGTATGGCTGTTGGTGTTTTGATTGCCGCTCAATTAGTTTGGCCACAGCTAAACTTTGATACGCCGTGGTTGACGTACAGTCGCTTACGTCCACTGCATACTAATGCGGTAATTTTTGCGTTTGGTACCAGTGCTCTGTTCGCAACGTCTTATTATGTTGTACAGCGCACATGTCAAACACGTCTTTTTGGTGGCCCACTCGTTGCCTTCACCTTTTGGGGTTGGCAAGCAATCATCCTGGCAGCAGCCATTACTTTGCCTCTCGGTTTAACATCGGGTAAAGAGTATGCTGAGCTAGAATGGCCTATTGATATCGCAATTGCGCTAGTATGGGTATCATATGCGGTGGTGTTCTTCGGCACACTAGTGAAGCGAAACACGTCACATATTTATGTGGCAAACTGGTTCTTCGGTGCCTTTATTATCACAGTAGCAGTACTTCACATCGTGAACAGCATGGCTATTCCTGTGTCACTTGGTAAATCTTACTCGATTTACTCGGGCGCAGTGGATGCGATGGTTCAGTGGTGGTATGGACACAATGCGGTAGGTTTCCTACTGACCGCTGGTTTCCTAGGTATGATGTACTACTTCGTTCCTAAACAAGCTGAACGTCCTGTTTATTCTTACCGTCTATCTATCGTTCACTTCTGGGCACTTATTTCTCTATATATTTGGGCAGGCCCTCACCACCTTCATTATACAGCGCTACCAGACTGGACTCAGTCTCTAGGTATGGTTATGTCGCTGGTTCTATTTGCTCCTTCTTGGGGTGGTATGATCAACGGTATTATGACGTTATCTGGTGCATGGCATAAGCTTCGTTATGACCCTATCCTACGTTTCCTAATCGTTTCACTGTCGTTCTACGGTATGTCTACCTTTGAAGGCCCGATGATGTCGATTAAGACGGTTAACGCACTTTCTCACTACACAGACTGGACCATTGGTCACGTTCACTCTGGTGCGTTAGGTTGGGTTGCGATGGTTTCTATCGGCTCTGTATATCACTTGGTACCTCGCCTATTTGGCCAAGAGCGTATGTACTCTGTTGGTCTAGTTAATGTGCATTTCTGGCTAGCAACAATCGGTACCGTTCTTTACATCGTTGCGATGTGGATCTCTGGTGTAATGCAAGGTCTTATGTGGCGCGCGGTTAACTCTGACGGTACGCTAACTTACAGCTTTGTTGAGTCTGTAGAAGCGTCTTATCCGTTCTACTTTGTACGTTTCCTAGGCGGATTTATCTTCCTATCTGGTATGTTCCTAATGGCATACAACACGTACAAAACGGTAAGTGCACCTAAAGAAAGCCTAAAAGCTATCCCACATCCGGCATAAGGAGATTTAAGAATGAGTAATAATTCTAATAATCGCCATGAAATCTTAGAACGTAATGTCGGTTTGTTGGCTATTTTTATCGTGTTTGCTATCAGTTGGGGTGCTCTTGTAGAGATCACTCCTCTGATTTTCCAAAAGCAAACGACTGAACCTGTAGAAAATCTGCGCGCTTACACTCCTTTGGAGATGGAAGGCCGTGATATCTACATCCGTGAAGGTTGTAACGTCTGTCACAGCCAGATGGTTCGTCCTTTCCGCTCAGAGACTGAACGTTACGGTCACTACTCTGTTGCTGGTGAGAGTGTTTGGGAACACCCATTCCTTTGGGGCTCTAAGCGTACAGGCCCGGATTTAGCTCGTGTTGGTGGTCGTTATTCTGACGAATGGCACCGTGTTCACCTGTTAGATCCTCGTGAGCTTGTACCTGAGTCAAACATGCCAGGTTTCCCGTGGCTAGCTGAAAACGTTTTAGACGGTAAGCTAACTCAGAAGAAACTTGAGCTATTTCGTGATCAGTTCGGCGTTCCATACACTGATGAAGAGATCGCGAATTCGGCTAAAGAAGTAGAAGGTAAAACAGAGATGGATGCAATCATCGCTTACCTTCAGTCTCTTGGTCATGCAATGAAGTAAGGGGATCATATGGATTTCGGTACAATTCATAGTATTTATACCGTTGTACTCTTCGCTAGTTTTATTGGCATCGTATGGTGGGCATTTAGTAAAAAGCGTAAAGCACGCTTTGAAGAAGATGCCAACTTGGTGTTTGCTGACGAAGAACAAAAGACCCCTAATAACCAAGGAGTGAAGAAGTAATGACTACATTCTGGAGTCTCTGGATTATCGTGATTACTGTCGGTACGCTAGTAGGCTGTGCGATTCTCCTGACTTGGTGCGCTAAAGATAAAATGGGCGTCGAGGAAGGGGAAGACATGGGCCACGAGTACGATGGTATTCGCGAGCTAAACAACCCTCTACCAAAGTGGTGGACTTACCTGTTTGTAAGCACATTTGTGTTCGCAGCAGTTTACCTTGCCCTATTCCCAGGTCTAGGTAGCTTCAAGGGCTTTTTAAACTGGCAGAGTTCGGCTCAAACCGTTCGCTCACTAGAAGAGTCAAAAGAAGCCATCGCTGCAGCACAAGAGAACAAGCAACTAAACCAATATGCAAAAGAACTGGATGATGCCGACGCTTACTTCGGCGAAGCATTCCGTAAACTTGCGCACAATGACAGTGGTCTACGCCCAATTCCTGAAATTGCGCAAGATCCTGAAGCATTAAAAGTTGGTCAGCGTTTGTTTTTGCAAAACTGTTCTCAATGCCATGGCTCTGATGCACGTGGTCAGAAAGGCTTCCCTAACCTGACTGATGATGCATGGCTATATGGTGGCGAGCCAGCAGCGATCGTTACAACCATCATGCACGGCCGTATTGGTCAAATGCCAGCATGGAAAGATGCCCTTGGTGAGCAAGGTGTTCAAGAAGTTGTAAGTTACACACTTAGTCTATCTGGTCGTAAAGTAAATGCTCGTGAAGCCGCGGCAGGTAAAGCACGCTTCGTAGTGTGTGCTGCTTGTCATGGTACGGATGGTAAGGGTAACCCTGCAGTCGGTGCGCCTGACCTTACAGACCAAGACTGGTTATTTGGTGACTCTCGTGCAGCTGTAACAGAAACCGTAATGAACGGACGCTCAGGCGTAATGCCTGCGTGGAAAGACATTTTGGGTGAAGATAAAGTTCAGCTCGTTGCCTCATATGTCTGGAGTTTAAGTAACTCAGAGAGTAAGTAACTGAGATATTACGTAACATAGCAATAACAGCCCCTTTCATAGGGGCTGTCTTTCCTTTAAATTTAACGCCTTACATTTTTTCATTTAGCTGTTGAGAACTTTTTTATGGTAAAGCCTTGGTATAAACAATTTTGGCCGTGGTTCCTAATCATCCTTCCTCTTACTGTCGTAGTTTGGACTGTGATTACTGTGGTCGTTTTCTCGAACAACTCTGTTTCTTTAGTCGCCGAGGATTACTATAAAAAAGGCAAAGGCATTAATATCGACATTAGTAAAATGAATGTCGCTCGTGACCTAGGTCTTAACGCTGAGATTTCCTCTGAAAATAACAATGTTGTGATTGTTTTCGCTAAAGGGAAGCTACCTCATTACCCTGCTCTAACGGCCACTTTCACTCATCGTACTCTTCCTGATCGTGACTTCACAAAGCTTGTAACAGCGGATGCATCTGGTAATTACCGACTAAAAGCTGAGGAATCTATTCAAGGACCATGGTTTGTTGAACTACAACCACACGACAAGCAATGGATGATCCAAGGTAAAGTTGAGTTTCCTGCCTCTTCAACACCGTTAATGAAGTAAGCATATGTGTAAATCCTGTTATCACTGCGGTGAAGATGTACCAGCCAACACGGATTTCAAAGTAGAAATATTGGGTGAAATTCGCGACATGTGTTGTCCGGGCTGCGAAACTGTGGCGCAGACTATTGTCGATAGTGGTCTTGTATCATATTACCAATACCGCACTGCGCCTGCAGAAAAGGCAGACCTAGTACCAGAGCAACTCCAAGCTTTAATTCATTATGACAATGCGGATGTACAATCTGAATTCGTACGAAATCGCGAAAATGTTTCTGAAGTAACCCTTTCTTTGGAAGGCGTTTCATGTGCCGCTTGTGCGTGGTTAATCGAAAAGCAAGTTTCTAATACGGCCGGGTTGGTATCTATCCGTGTTAATACAACCACCAATCGAGCGTTACTAGCCTGGGATAAAACTCAGGTACGGTTAAGCGAGCTCCTTTCCGTTATTCATAAACTTGGTTACAAAGCTGCACCTTTTGAAGCAGATAAGCAAGAAGCCTCTTACCATCGAATGATGAAGCAATATCTATATCGGCTAGGTATTGCAGGTTTAGCAACCATGCAGATCATGATGCTCGCCGTTGCACTGTATCTCGAAGTCTTTGGTGATTTAGAGCCAGAGTTTAAAAGTTACTTTCGTTGGGTAAGTTTGATTTTTGCTACTCCTGTTTTGCTTTATTCCGCTCTTCCATTTTACTTAAACGCATGGCGCAGTATCAAAGGCCGAACCCTTGGTATGGATGTCCCGGTTTCTATTGCGTTGATCTTTGCCTATGTTGCAAGTTTAGTTGCAACAGTAACTGAACAAGGCGAAGTCTTCTTTGAATCTATCTCGATGTTTACCTTCTTTTTGTTAGTAGGTCGATTCTTAGAGATGCGCGCTCGTCGCAAAGCTGCTGCAGCGAGTGGTAACCTTCTTAAGTTGATTCCGGCAATTGCTACAACGCTGGACGGTGATCAGATACCCGTGAAGACGCTAAAAGTTGGCGTTCGTATTCGCGTTCTACCTGGTGAACATATCCCCGCTGACGGTAAAGTTATTTCAGGCCGTATTCATATTGATGAATCCATGCTAACGGGTGAGTCAGTGCATGTTGTGAAACGAGAAGGCGATATTGTTTATGCGGGAACGCTAAACGGAGACGAATCATTTGAACTTGAGGTAGTAAGCTCAAAGGCCGATTCAATGATTTCTAACATCGTGCGTTTACAAGATGAAGCTCAACACTCCAAACCTAAAATTGCGGAAATTGCAGACATTGTCGCCCGTTACTTTGTTGGTGTGATTCTTATTATCTCTGCTGGTACTTGGTTTTACTGGCATCAAACAAAATCAGATGATGCGTTTTGGATCATGCTGTCTGTGCTAGTCGCTACGTGTCCATGTGCGCTATCTCTGGCCACACCGACCGCACTCACTTGTGCTACCTCTAGAATGGGTAATTTTGGCATTTTACTACGTAAAGGCCATGTGTTTGAGACACTATGTAAGATCAACCACTTAGTTGTAGATAAAACAGGCACTCTAACGAAAGGTGATATTGAGATCTGTGAAACAAAGATACTTAGTGATCTCCCACAGAAAGATTGTCTATCACTAGCTGCAGCTTTAGAGGCTCATGCAAACCACCCTATCGCTCGTTCTTTTGCAACTTACACCAATGATGACTTTATCGTGTCTGACGTGCAAAACGTGATTGGTTCAGGGATTGAGGGTATGTGGAATGGCAAAATCGTTAAGATAGGTAGTGCTGCTTTTGTTCAAGGCAAAGAAAGTGGTGAAAGCCAGGCGGTCTATCTGTCGGTTGATGGCAAGCATGTCGCTAGCTTTTACTACCGCGACCCTATCCGAAAAGAAAGCAAAGCCTTTATTCAACGTTTTGCTGACGCTGGAATTAAGACAACCCTGCTAACTGGTGATTCTCTCTCAAACGCCCAACCAGTGGCGAATGAAATTGGTATCGATCACATCGTCGCGTCAGCAAAGCCAGAAGATAAGCTTGCATACCTTAAGAGCTTGGACGAAAACAGTATCACTATGATGGTTGGTGATGGAATCAATGACGCGCCGACTCTCGCCGGAGCTCACCTTTCTGTCGCAATGGGCGGTGGTACAGATGTCGCTAAAGCTTCTGCAGATATGACGTTACTTGGGGATAATCTCGAAAAGCTACTAGAAGCACGTTTGCTTGCACTGCGTACAAGAAAGATTATTCGAGAAAACTTGGCTTGGTCTTTGGGTTACAACCTGTTAATTTTGCCTTTGGCGGTCGCAGGTTTAGTGGCTCCCTACATTGCAGTAGTTGGCATGTCTGCAAGCTCAATTATCGTTGTATCTAACTCTTTGCGCCTGCTCAAAGAGAAATAAGTAGAGAAAGCAAACATGGAAAGTCTTTATATATTGATTCCCATCGCTATCGTTCTCGTTTGTGTTGCTGTCGCCGTTTTTCTTTGGGCGGTAAGAAGCGATCAGTTTGAAGATCTTGAACGGCAAGGGCACAACATTCTTCTCGACGAAGAAGACCAATCTAATAGTGATAAAAAGTAGCGACCTTTATGACTCCTGATTTTATCGGTGCGTTGATGATCGGCTTAGTAGGAGCCGGTCATTGTATGGGTATGTGTGGTGGTATCGCGTCTCTACTTACCATGGGCTCTTCTGCTAAAAATAAAACTACCCCTCTTATCCCCCTCTTCTACAACCTCGGACGATTGATCAGTTATACCTTAATAGGTGCATTAGTGGGTGGTGCTATATCAGGTTTATCTGAGCTTAGTGGGTTAACGCACTCTCTTGCTTGGTTAAGGCTGATTGCTGCGTTATTCATGATCCTGGTCGCGCTGTATATTGCTAAATGGTGGCAAGGCTTACTTTTAATAGAAAAGCTAGGGCAGTATATCTGGCGCTTTATCTCGCCGGCAGGGAAGAATCTGTTGCCACTAAAGCATCCTCTTCACGCGTTGCCATTTGGCTTTATTTGGGGTTGGTTACCATGTGGCTTAGTTTATTCAGCGCTTACTTGGTCGGCGGTTTCTGGTAGTGCGATGAACGGCGGCCTAATTATGCTTGCGTTTGGGCTCGGAACGCTACCTGCAATGCTTATTATTGGATACGGTGCCAATCATTTTCAGAAATTACAAAAATCATTAATATTTAGAAATATTTCAGCATTAATCCTTATTGGCTATGGTACGTATACCGCTGTAGGAGCCTTAGCGTTACTCGGTTTCATATAACGTTAAACTCTATTGAGGTGACATTTTTGCTACCCTTTAGGATTAAGCGATGCTAAAATATTGATGTATATCAAATAGTGAAAGGTTGTTATGATTTCTGAAAAACCTGCAACAAAGCGTATCCAATCAGGCGGTTGCGCCATTCATTGCCAAGATTGTAGCATTAGTCAACTGTGTATCCCGTTCACTCTAAATGAGGCAGAACTTGATCAGCTTGACCAAATCATCGAACGTAAGAAGCCTATTCAAAAAGGACAAGAGCTTTTTAAGGCCGGTGATGAGCTAAAATCGCTATACGCTATCCGCTCTGGTACCATCAAGAGCTATACGATCACAGAGCAAGGTGATGAGCAAATCACAGCGTTTCACTTAGCTGGAGACTTAGTCGGTTTCGATGCTATCACTGGTGACTCCCACCCTAGCTTTGCTCAAGCACTCGAAACGTCGATGGTATGTGAAATCCCATACGAAATTTTAGACGATCTATCGGGTAAAATGCCTAAGCTTCGCCAGCAAATCATGCGTTTGATGAGTAACGAAATTAAAGGTGATCAGGAAATGATTTTGCTTCTTTCTAAAAAGAACGCAGAAGAGCGACTAGCTGCTTTCCTTTACAACCTATCAACGCGTTTTTCTCAGCGTGGCTTCAGCCCTAGAGAGTTTCGTTTAACTATGACTCGTGGTGATATTGGCAACTACCTTGGTCTTACAGTCGAAACGATCAGTCGTTTGTTAGGTCGTTTCCAGAAATCTGAGATCCTAAGCGTAAAAGGTAAATATATCACTATCTTAGACCACGATGCATTGATGGAACTTGCTGGTGTAACTAAAGAATAATACACCCTAATTATTGATGTAGCTCGAAAATGAGCTACATCATATTTCTCATAAATTCCTTTCGAAAGTCCTCAAAAAGTTCTCCAAACTAAGCTACAGTAAAAATGTACGGTGAGTACTCCAA
>NZ_JADDYG010000358.1:13508-32273 GCF_015163535.1 Vibrio sp. OPT46
AAAAATGAGCTACATCATATTTCTCATAAATTCCTTTCGAAAGTCCTCAAAAAGTTCTCCAAACTAAGCTACAGTAAAAATGTACGGTGAGTACTCCAAAATACTGATTTAATTTACATTCAGTATCTGGTTTTGCAATAGAAGTGGGCTTAGTTATGAGTATATACAGTAAGATCCTTGTTGTAGCTGACATCAATAATGATGAGCAGCCCGCACTTGCAAGAGCTGTTCAATTAGCTCAGAAAAGTGTATCTAGAAGCCGAATCACTTTCTTTTTATCCATTTACGATTTCTCGTATGACATGACGTCAATGCTATCAGTGGATGAAAGAGATGCTATGCGTCGAGGTGTCATTCATCAGCGTGAGCAGTGGATGCGTAAAATTGCTCAACCATACCTAAACGATGGCTTCGACTTTGATGTTTGTGTTGTCTGGCACAACCGCCCTTATGAGGCGATTATTGCTGAAGTCTATGCAGGCAATCATGACCTAGTCATCAAAGGCACACGTAAGCATGATGTTTTAGAGTCTGTCATTTTCACACCGACAGATTGGCACTTGTTGCGAAAATGCCCTATTCCAGTGCTTCTTATTAAGAATGCTGCTTGGCCGGAACAAGCAAGTATCCTTGCCTCAGTACATGTGGGCTCAGAAAACCCGACTCATATTGATCTCAACGATACGATGGTCGAGCGATTAAAAGAAATCACCACTCGGCTTGAGGCCAAGCCATATCTTGTTAACGCCTACCCCGTTACACCGGCGAACATTACGATTGAACTTCCTGAATTTGACCCAACGACTTATACCGATGCAGTGCGAGGTCATCATTTAACGGCTATGAAAGCACTACGCCAAAAACATGGTCTTGATGAAGAACAAACGATAGTTGAGCAAGGTTTACCTGAAGATGTCATTCCGGCAGCTGCAGAGCGCTTGAACGCAGCAATGGTTATTTTAGGTACCACAGGGCGAACAGGGCTTTCTGCTGTCTTTATTGGTAATACAGCGGAGCACGTAATTGATAAAATAAATTGCGACGTGTTGGCTCTAAAACCAAAAGGCTACATTAGCCCTCTCGACCCAAATACAGCAACCTAATCTCTCTTTAGTATTGCTATGTATTGAGCGCTTTCAAATAAGCGCTAATAAATCCCCCGAATACAGGGGGATTTTTGTTTGGGAACAGTTAAAGCGTTGGGTACAAAAAAGGAGGTCTAATTGACCTCCTTTTTTACGAGTTAGATGTTCGTAACATCGATGAACATCGATTCATCAATATTCGTCGAAGAAACGACAGCCTCATTAAATTCATACTCTTCGCGGTTACCTTCACGATCTAGCGGTAAGTTAACAAAGTCGAACAATTCGCGGTCTGCTAGTTGGCTTGGGCTTACGTTTTGAATTGATTTAAAAATTGCTTCCACACGCCCTGGCGTCTTCTTATCCCATTCAATCAACATTGCTTTTATAGATTGACGCTGAAGGTTCTCTTGAGAGCCACAAAGGTTACACGGAATTATTGGGAAATCCTTGTGCTCAGCGTATTTGATCAAATCTTTTTCACGACAGTAAGTCAATGGACGAATGACCACGTTACGGCCATCATCAGAGCGTAGCTTTGGTGGCATCGCTTTAAGGCGAGAGCCGTGGAACATATTCAAGAACATTGTTTCGACGATGTCATCCATGTGATGACCTAGCGCAAGCTTAGTTGCACCAATCTTCTCTGCAAATGAATACAGCGTACCACGTCGCAGGCGTGAACACAGACCACAAGTGGTTTTGCCTTCTGGTACCTTCTCTTTTACGACGGAATACGTGTCCTTATCGACGATATAGTAAGGGATATTCAGTGTTTCGAAATACTCTGGCAGAATGTGCTCAGGGAAGCCCGGTTGTTTTTGGTCTAGGTTTACCGCAACCACTTCAAATTTGATCGGTGCGGCTTTTTGAAGATTCAGCAGGATATCAAGCATCGCGAATGAATCTTTACCACCGCTAATACATGCCATTACAACATCGCCTTCTTCGATCATGTTGTAATCAGTAATGGCATTTCCAACATGTCTTCTTAGGCGTTTCTGAAGCTTGTTGAATTCTAGGGTTTCTTTTCTTGTATCTATTTGGTTCATTGCGGGCTCTCACATCGCCGATAAATCGACTAGGACTTCCTAACATGGGTTTCTTTGGGGCGTGGATTATACGAGCTTTTTACGCAGGATTAAATGCTTGTCTTATTGAGTCTTTAAGAAAAGAGTGTGAAAGATACTTTAGTTACGGTCAAAATTAAAAAAGAGCTGCGATTGCAGCCCTTTCTAAACGTTCAGTGTTCATTTCTTTGCGTTAGGTAGATAAGGTAACACTCGCATCGTCGGTTCTGGTAGTGTCATTGTGCCACCTTGCCCTATTTCACTTAGTGCGACTTGTATCTTGCCATTGACAATTGGCTTTTCGGTTCCGTTTGAGAAAATCACTTTATCATTCAGTTGATTTGCAAACTCCATCGTCACACCTTGAACTTCCGGTGTAAACCAACCCGCAAACATACCGCCTAAATCTTCCAGCATCGTCTGCATTTGAGGTAGAAGAGGCTTAAGTTGCTCGTAAGAAACGTTACCCTGTAATGGTTCTTTGGTCATCACGACAAGTGAGTAATCGCAACGTGTATCTTTTGGGGTATCGATAAAAACCAACGGATTCGCTGACTTTAAGTTTTTATCAACAGGTAAAGGCAACTCTTGTGAAGCAGGGATAACAAACTCTTCATAGTGCTCTTCTTTTTCCATCCAAGCTTTTTCTATCGTACAAATTTGTTTAGTTTTTGCGTCCACAAAAAAGACACCAACTTTCACATCGTCATGCCCTTCTTTATTGTTGTTTTTTAGTTGAGTGTATAACTTTGAGTACGTGAACATGTACTCTTGAGCTTGGGTTATCGGCGATACAAGAATTAGCGCCGCACTTCCCAATAGACTTAGGCTTAACTTTTTCATTTTATCCGTTATTTTATTGCGTCCAGTAGGCGTTGTTATGACGAATCATAGCGCGAAGATCGTGTACATAGGCGATGCCACGTTCAGAATAGGCTAGCAACCCATGCGTTAACTCTGACGCGGTTGCAACCGTTAACAAGCCCTTGTTCTTTTCAGCCAGAGATGTTCTGATTTCACGCAGGTCTGCATACGCTGGGTTTCGATTAACATTCATAAAGTAGCCATGAACAGACTGTTGTACAGAATCGAATTTTTCAACTTCATGAACTTTGTTAGCGCCACGTTGCGCTGGAACAATTCCACAGCCCTTTTTATAACACCATTGGCCGAACAAGTTGTTTGCTTGAGTAGCAAAACGAGAAGTGCCCCACGCAGATTCATTTGCCGCTTGAGTTAGAACCAAGGCTTCAGGTAAGACGTTCACTCGCACAAGCATCTCGTCTAGCCATGCTTGATCAATCTTATCGTTACTCAAGGGCAACGAATACAGAGATGATAACCGCTGAGCATACTCTTGTTGTTCTTGCGTCACTTGTCCCACCTTTAAAGAGGTAAGAAAGGCACGCTCATGACGAATTCGTTGATTCTCAAGAGCAATTTTAGGCCTTAAAAAATCAAAAAAAGCAGCTTTTTTCTCTTTCGTATCTTTTATTGAATTGAAGTCTGGGATATCACCGATGTATGGCAAGTGTGATAAATCGACATGCTTAATCTTGCCAGAGAGTACGTCAGGATTTTCCACATATTTAAACTGTTTCTCGTAGTGTAAATATGGGCCTATAGAAATAAAAGTGGCGGCTATACAGGTTGCCGCCACTCGTAAACTTATTGATTTCAAAGAATTAGGCATCAAACACCTGTGAGTTACCATCGTGATCATTATCGTTTTTCTGTGTTGTAACGATCTTAAGCTTAATTCCAAACATTTCGCGGTAGAGTATGCCTTTCAAATGGAAGAAGAATGGCAGCACAAAAATCAAGCCAATACCGTAGAACATTGCTGCAATAATAAACATTAACATCACGCCTAAGTAAAGCCCCGCGACCACAAAAATCTTCTTGTTGATTGCGCGAAGTGATAACAGCAACGCTTGCATTGGTGGCACCCTTTTCTCACAAATCAACAAAATAGAGTGACTAAATGCCAAGGAAAGATACAGCGACAGTAAAGGAAAAATCATACCAACCACACCTTGTAGCATTAAGCTCATGAGCGTTGCTAGAATAACAGGAATGGTGAACTGCAACCCCTTTCCAACATGGCGCAACTTAGTCTTCAGGCCGGCGACATGGCTCATAGCCATCAAGCTGATCCCCGCATAAATTGGTGCGCTAATCACCTCATAACTGAAATTCGCGACATAAATAGAAGACACAATATCGTTTGTGAACGACTCTGGGTTCTCAAATGCATCAAGAATAACGCTCAAATCGCCCAACTGCAGTTTTAATGCAATATAGAAAATACCTAACTGGACAAAAAGCAATACAATAATGGCAGGAGAAAATGATAAAAAGTGCTGGATGGTTGCTCGCCAAGCTTCGTTAAAAACCGCGCCAGCTTTAAGCTCGTAGTTGCCAGACAAAGCTCGCTCTACACTCCCCCCAAGATTGAAATCTTTCTCAAAATCGTCGTTCATAGTTTATCCAAGACTAACTTGTAAAATTTTGACTGGAATTCCAGTCAATTAATGTAATCGTCATTATAAAGAAATCTTTCCACATCTAACATCACAACTCACCTACAATCCTTGCAATCTCAACTGTATGGTTGATAATTAACCACTTTCAAGGTCATGAAATTGAAACAATTGTTGAACAAAGTTTAGTGCTATCAAACTGTGTCTAGATGCCAATTAATCTCATAAAAACAGTATGGTAAGGAATGATGGCTTTTTCCTGCAAAATTATTTCTGTTTCAAGATAAGAAAATGCTTTAATTTCACACTTTTGGTGATTATGATGCGCGCCTCAAAAGTGAATGGTTAGTGTCACATCAGCTGGGATAATCCCGGCTTGAACGTGGGGGAAATACAGACGTTGAACGCAAAACCGCAAGCAGGAAAGCCAGTTATTCGTTTATCTGGTATTAGTAAAAGTTTCGATGGTAAGGAAATCATCGGTAATTTAAATCTGGATGTTAATCATGGTGAATTTCTGACGATTCTCGGGCCTTCTGGTTGTGGTAAGACAACAGTTTTACGCATGATTGCAGGTTTTGAAACGGCAGATAACGGTCAAATTATTTTGGATGACCAGGATGTAACACAGGTTCCTGCAGAGCAAAGGCACGTCAACACGGTATTTCAAAGTTACGCATTGTTTCCACACATGACCGTATATGAGAATGTCGCTTTTGGTCTTCGTATGCAGAAAACGCCTACTGCGGACATTGAACCACGAGTAATGGAAGCGCTACGCATGGTGCGCCTAGAAAAAATGGCTCAGCGTAAGCCTCATCAGCTTTCTGGCGGTCAGCAACAACGTATCGCCATTGCGCGTGCGGTTGTTAACAAACCAAAAGTACTGCTGCTAGATGAATCTCTATCTGCACTTGATTACAAACTGCGTAAGCAAATGCAAATCGAGCTTAAACAGCTTCAGCGTCAACTTGGTATTACCTTTATCTTCGTTACGCACGATCAGGAAGAGGCCCTATCGATGTCTGACCGCATTATTGTTATGCGCGACGGTGTTATCGAGCAGGATGGTTCTCCACGTGAGATTTACGAAGAGCCGAAGAACCTATTTGTTGCTCGCTTTATCGGTGAGATCAACGTATTCAACGCAACCATGCTAGAGCGTATCGACGAGAAACGTATCCGTGCAGAAATCGAAGGTGTCGAGTCTGTTGTTTACTACGATCAGGAAGCGCAAGCAGGTGAAAAACTGCAAGTACTACTTCGCCCAGAAGACTTACGTATCGAAGAGATCAAAGAGTCTGAAGAAAAAGGCATCGTAGGTCACGTAACAGAGCGTACCTATAAAGGTATGACGCTTGATTCCGTTATCCAATTGGATTCAGGCATGCGTGTAATGGTTAGCGAATTCTTTAACGAAGATGATCCTGATGTGGACCACTCACTTGGCCAGAAAGTCGCTATCACTTGGGTTGAGAGTTGGGAGGTAGTCCTCAATGATAAGCAAGAAGATTAATCTTCAAAACGCGATCATTACCTTAATCGTCGGTTGGTTAACACTTTTCGTGTTGGTACCAAATGTGATGATTATCGGTACGAGTTTCTTAACGCGTGATGAAGCAAACTTAATCGAAATGACATTTACTTTCGACAACTACTTACGTCTACTCGACCCCTTGTATGCGAAAGTGCTGATGCACTCGTTCTACATGGCGATTGTGGCGACGTTGTTGTGTTTAGTAATTGGTTACCCATTTGCTTACATCATAGCGAAAATGCCAGAGAAATGGCGCCCATTCATGTTGTTCTTAGTTATCGTACCTTTTTGGACAAACTCTCTTATCCGTACTTACGGCCTGAAGATTGTTCTGGGTACACAAGGTATTTTGAACAAATCATTAATGGCGATGGAAATCATCGATAAGCCATTACGTATTATGTACACCGAAACAGCAGTAATGATTGGTCTTGTGTACATCCTGCTTCCATTTATGATTCTGCCGCTTTACTCGGCAATCGAGAAGTTGGACAACACTTATATCGAGGCGGCGAAAGATCTTGGTGCGAACAAGTTCCAAACCATTACGAAAGTGATTCTACCTCTTACAATGCCTGGCATTATCGGTGGTTGTTTGTTGGTTCTGCTACCAGCACTAGGTATGTTCTACATCTCTGACCTTCTTGGTGGTGCGAAGAACCTACTGATTGGTAACGTTATTAAGAGCCAAGTATTGAACGCTCGTGACTGGCCATTTGGTGCTGCGACCAGTATCGCCCTCACCTTCGCAATGGCTGTGATGCTTTACGCTTACTACAGAGCAGGCAAACTATTGAATAAGAAAGTGGAGCTAGACTAATGGGACGCACAGTTAGATTTAGCTTTATGGCGCTGGTGTATGCATTTTTGTATCTGCCAATCATCGTCTTAATTGTTAACTCATTTAATGCCAACAAATTTGGTATGAAATGGGGTGGTTTCACCACGAAATGGTACGAAACCTTAGTAAATAACGACAGCCTAATGCAAGCTGCATGGCATTCATTGAACGTAGCGGTATTCTCAGCGACAGCAGCAACCATCATTGGTAGCTTAACGGCCGTTGCCCTATTCCGTTACTCGTTCAAAGGTAAAGGTGCGGTAAACGGCATGCTGTTTGTCGTGATGATGTCTCCAGATATTGTTATGGCGATTTCATTGCTTGCTCTGTTCCTAGTATTAGGCGCGCAGCTTGGCTTCTTTACTCTATTGATTGCTCACATCACCTTCTGTCTACCATTCGTTGTGGTAACAGTGTACAGCCGCTTAAATGGCTTTGATGTGAAAATGTTGGAAGCTGCAAAAGACCTTGGTGCAAGCGAATGGGTAATCTTGAAACAGATCATCCTTCCTCTTGCTAAACCAGCGGTTGCTGCAGGTTGGCTACTGAGCTTTACCCTGTCTTTGGACGATGTGATCATCAGCTCGTTTGTAACGGGTCCAACATACGAAATCTTACCATTGAAGATTTACTCCATGGTTAAGGTGGGCATTTCACCGGAAGTGAACGCCCTAGCAACGGTGATGTTGATTGTTTCTTTGGTCTTGGTAGTAATTTCTCAGTTGCTAGCAAGAGAAAAAGTGAAGTAGAATCCGCACCTGTTAACATCACGAAACAGAATGGTTACATGCCATTCTGTTTTTCTATCTATCGTCCAAAATTGGACAACGTTTGGTTTGGAGCTAACGTCAATGAAAAAATGGGCTACTCTATTAGCTGGTAGTGCATGTGCGCTTTCTCTGTTCTCTGGTACAGCGACAGCGGATGATAAAGAACTAGTATTTATGAACTGGGGTCCTTACATCAACAGTAATATCCTAGAGCAATTTACTAAAGAAACTGGCATCAAAGTGATCTACTCGACTTACGAGTCGAACGAAACTTTGTATGCAAAGCTAAAAACCCATAACCAAGGTTATGACCTGGTAGTACCTTCAACGTACTTCGTGGCGAAGATGCGTGACGAAGGCATGCTACAAAAGATCGATAAGACTAAGCTGAAAAACTTCGGCAACCTAGATAAAAACTACCTAGACAAGCCTTACGATCCAAGTAACGACTACTCTATCCCACACGTTGTTGCGATTACAGGCCTAGCGGTTAACGCAGATATGTACGATCCAAACGACTTCCAAAGCTGGGCTGACCTATGGAAGCCTGAGCTTGAAGGTCAAGTAATGTTGATGGACGACACTCGTGAAGTGTTCCATATCGCTCTGCGTAAACTTGGCTACTCAGGTAACTCAAAAGACCCTAAGCAAATCGATGAAGCGTACGCTGAGCTACAAAAGTTGATGCCTAACGTTTTAGTTTTCAACTCTGACAACCCTGGCGCACCTTACATGTCTGGTGAAGTGGGCGTTGGTATGCTTTGGAACGGTAGCGCCGCAGCGGCACAAAGTGAAGGCCTGAACCTTAAACTCGTTTTTCCTAAAGAAGGCGGTATCGGCTGGGTTGATAACTTCGCTATCTCTTCCGGTGCGAAGAACGTAGAAGCCGCTCACAAGATGATTGACTTCCTACTGCGCCCAGAAATCGCAGAGCAAATCTCTCGTGATACTGGCTACCTAACGGCGGTGGAAGAATCGAATGCTAAGTTTAAAGACGTTGCCCCACTGTTCCCTTCTCAAGAAGACCTTGACCGCGTTGAATGGCAAGATGCGGTTGGTGATCTAACCGTTAAGTACGAAGATTATTTCCTCAAGCTGAAAGCGGGACAATAATCTAGCTTGTGTAACAAGTCATCAACCATAGGAAAATAGGCAGCAATACGCTGCCTATTTTTGTCTTAGGCTGATATAATCGCGCGTTGCTAGGTTTATTTGTCTTGGTATCATAGATTTATCGTCTCATAACAAGGAGACAACGATATTCAAGCTAAATGAACATATTTGTGCTTACTGCGATTTGGCTCAACTCGATAACTCCAGCTAGTATTGACTTGTCCAATCGCGAAACAAAACGGAAAACAAATGAAAAGTAAATTCTACGCAAGCGCTCTATGTGCAGCGACGCTCATCGCTACCCCTGCAATGGCTGCTGATCAAGAACTGTATTTCTACAACTGGTCGGAATACATTCCAAACGAAGTTCTTGAAGACTTTACAAAAGAAACCGGAATCAAAGTTATTTACTCTACATACGAATCTAACGAGAGTATGTACGCAAAACTAAAAACTCAAGGTTCTGGTTACGACTTGGTAGTACCGTCTACCTATTTCGTCTCTAAAATGCGTAAAGAAGGCATGCTACAACAGATCGACAAAGAGAAATTATCTCATTTTGCCGATCTTGATACTAACTTCCTAAACAAACCGTTCGATCCGAACAACAACTACTCTATCCCATACATTTGGGGTGCGACCGGTATTGGTATCAATGCTGACATGCTAGACAAATCATCGGTTACTAAGTGGGATGATTTTTGGGATAGTAAGTGGGAAGGTCAACTAATGCTGATGGATGATTCTCGCGAAGTATTCCACATTGCATTGACTAAGCTTGGTTACTCACCAAACACGACTAACCCAGAAGAAATCAAAGCCGCTTACGAAGAACTGAAAAAGCTAATGCCAAACGTATTAGTATTTAACTCAGACTTTCCTGCAAACCCTTACCTTGCGGGTGAAGTTTCACTAGGCATGCTTTGGAACGGTTCTGCATACATGGCTCGTCAAGAAGGTGCGAACATCGACATCATCTGGCCAGAAAAAGGCACTATCTTCTGGATGGACAGCCTAGCAATTCCAGCTGGTGCGAAGAACGTTGACGCAGCTCATAAGATGATCGATTTCCTACTACGTCCTGAGAACGCAGCTAAGATTGCACTAGAGATTGGTTATCCTACGCCAGTTAAAACGGCACACGATCTGCTACCGAAAGAATTTGCTAATGATCCAAGCATCTTCCCACCACAAGAAGTGATGGACAGCGGTACTTGGCAAGATGAAGTTGGCGAAGCGAGCGTAATATACGATGAGTACTTCCAAAAGCTAAAAGTGAACAACTAATTCGTTAGTTTTAAAGATATGAAAAAGCGGCTCATGAGCCGCTTTTTTGTTCTTAATGACAAGACAAAAACTCTTCCTGTTGAAGTTATTACGCTCTTTCTTTTCCTTCTAGAGCCAGTATCTCGTCAACTAATTTTGGAACCTCAACGCTTGCTTTTCCGTAGCGTTTCTCCTCAAATTCACTTTCTACCGCACTAGGTTCTAGGTTAATTTCAATGGTATGTGCGCCGTGCATTTTTGCATCATGAACAAAACCTGCTGCGGGATACACAACGCCAGAAGTCCCAATAGAAATAAACAAATCTGCTTCTTCTAATGACGCGTAGATATCACCCATTCGCAGTGGCATTTCACCAAACCAAACAATATGTGGTCGCATTTGTGAAGGGATCTGACAACAGTGACAAAGTTCGCCTGTCTTAATGTCCTCATTGTGCTCTACTACTTGGTTAGATTCACTACAGCGGGCCTTGAGCAACTCACCATGCATGTGAATCACATTCTGACTGCCGCCTCTTTCGTGAAGGTTATCTATATTTTGAGTGATGACCGTCACTTTACCTTCTAACTCAGCCTCTAAACGACCTAATGCTTCATGCGCTGCATTAGGCTTTATCGCATTATCTTGAAGTTTCTTGCGGCGTTGGTTGTAAAAGTCTTGAACAAGGTCCGGATCGCGAGCAAACCCTTCAGGCGTTGCTACATCTTCGATACGGTGATTCTCCCATAGGCCATCTTGCGCACGAAATGTTTGAATACCAGATTCGGCCGAGATACCTGCACCAGTAAGTACTACAATATTTCTATAAGGGAAATTCATAACTCATCCTTGCTGTTTTTTCATTAGCTTAACACTGAAAGAATAGCAACAGTAGTAATATGGATTAGACCATAGTCGTAATGGTCACTATTAGAATTACAATTTAAGAGGAACAGCAATGAGACAAGTATCTCTAACGTTTACATTGCTTCTGACTTTGGCAGGCTGTCAACTTACCAATGTTGAAGGCGAAGTCGATGATGTAAAGGTAAGAGTCAGCACCAATGATGATGACCATCGAGGTAATGGTAATTTCTGTCCTCCGGGCCAAGCCAAGAAAGACAATTGCTAAAAGAGCGGCTTTATGCCGCTCCCATATTGGCCTCAATCCTCGTTGGTCGAAGATATTTTATGAATGGCTAGGTCAGCGCCATTGAATTCGTCTTCTTCTGAAAGCCTCAGTCCCATACTGGTATTAATCGCACCGTAGACTACAAGTGCACCAAGCGCTGCGATGGAAAGGCCCAAAAGCGTTCCTAGAAGCTGAACGATAATGCTCACGCCACCTAGCCCACCCAATGCGCTTTGACCAAAAATCCCAGCGGCAATACCACCCCAAGCGCCACATACACCGTGTAAAGGCCAGACACCTAGCACATCATCAATCTTGGTTTTGTTTTGTAGGTGGGTAAAAAGATAAACAAATAGCACGCCAGCAATCGCACCTGTCACTAAAGCACCGATAGGATGCATTAAGTCTGAGCCCGCACATACAGCAACCAAGCCAGCTAGTGGGCCGTTATGAATAAAGCCAGGGTCATTCTTACCAGCCAACAGTGACGCGACAATGCCCCCGACCATTGCCATCAATGAGTTCATAGCCACCAAGCCACTTATGCCTGACACAGTTTGAGCTGACATGACGTTGAAGCCAAACCACCCCACACATAAGACCCAAGCTCCCAAAGCCAAAAACGGAATATTCGAAGGTGCAAAGTTGGTGTGCTTTCCTGCTCGAACTCTGCCTTTTCTCATGCCCAAAAACACGACGGCAACAAGCGCTATCCAGCCGCCAACACCATGCACAACGACTGAACCTGCAAAATCGTGGAAGCCATAACCAAAGGTATTTTCAAACCAAGCTTGAACACCAAAGTTTCCGTTCCAGATCATTCCCTCAAATAGTGGGTATACAATACCGACAGTGAAAAATGTTGCGATTAAAATCGGATAAAAACGAGCTCGTTCTGCGATACCACCTGAAACAATAGCGGGAATCGCTGCAGCGAAGGTCAGCAAGAAAAAGAACTTCACTAACTCGTAACCATTGCCTTGAGATAATGTCTCAGCATCAGCGAAGAAGGTGCCGCCATAAGCGACCCAGTATCCAATGAAAAAATACGCGATGGCGGATATACCGAAATCGGCCAAGATTTTAACTAAAGCATTAACTTGGTTCTTTTGGCGCACGGTTCCTACTTCAAGAAAAGCAAAACCAGCATGCATCAAAGTTAGGCTCATCACCAATTTGGTGAACTTAATTTATAGAGCGTCTAACAGAGCAATTCTCATTCCATAATTTATATTTCTAACACTTACGCTTTAATTTATTGTTTTGTATGAACTTTAATAAAATTACGTATTCTTGAAATGGTGTTTAACATGCTAATAAATGGACCAATATGGTTTTAGTGCACCAACACAATGCGCACTATATGGTTCAACAAACAGCAAACTCTCTACCATAAACGTAAAAGCCACCCCATGAGAGGTGGCTCATATACGGAATTGCTAACTAAAGGGGTTTATCGAGTGATCTTCCCTGCTTTTACATCTTCTAACCAACGTCCTTCGACAAGATAGGGAGGAAGCCAACCAGTTTCAACAGATAGACGGTTGCCTTTGTCGTACCACATGCAAGCCATGCCAAGCAGAGGGAAGTTGATAAAAGTTCTGATGCCTATCCTATCTGGTCCTAATTCTCTAAGATGATATTTCTCTTGGAACTGTAGGTTTTTAACGAGCGCTTCCTCAAAATCATAACCAATATTAGTAGTGAGCGCTGCGAAGGTTTCTAGGATCCCCATCGCAATTTCCAACGCCCAGTTATTCCCTTGAGCTACCGCTGCGTCCATTGCTGCAACCAGCTTATCAGGATAATCCGGTGTGCGGTTGTGGAACGACTGAATTACGTCTACTAGCATATAAGACAGCTCACCCGCTTTGGTAGAGCTCTGCCTCATCAAAGAAATTGGAAAGTTCGCCAATACGTCCATACTTGGCCTGTCACGCACAATTGTCGATATGAAATACATATCAATCCATCTATTAGGATTTATGCACCCCGTTTTTAAAATGCCTTCCCCGTCCCACTTTACTTCAGGATAGTCGAGAATCTTGATAGTTAATTCATCATTGGGATTCATAGCAAGTCGATGATAACAAGCGCCCATTAGAGAAGTTTCGTAAAGACGTAATGTACAAATTTGTTCGTCTTCATGCGAGGTTTGAAACCAGGTATACCAGCGAACCTGGTCAATGGCGAAATCACCAAGACTGATCAGGTTTTCCCGCCTGATTTTAAGACCTTCTTTTCGCTGATCTAGTATCTTATTGATAAATTCTTTCTCAGAAGAAACTCCACTTTCACTCAACTCAGGGTTTGCTTTGCGTTCTACAACTTTACTTTGCATTTTAACTTAGTCCTTTGGAATCAATTTTAAATTCTGCCACTTCTACTTTTACATCTGAGACATTCCCACCTTCAGGGATGTTTGCTTGAGTATGTATATATCGAATAGGTATACCGAACGAAGCTGCATGTTGAATTTTTCTTGCTGTTATTTTTTCAGTCGTCCCTTCCTTTTTTTCAGACATTAGGTTGGTGATTTCTGCAGTGTATTCCGTTGTCCCTTGCTGATATGCCATATTTCCAATCTTGCGGCTGCCCAGCGGGCTGCTCCCTCCTTTGGCCTCAACAATTATAATTTCACCTGGTGGCGGCTCTTCCACCTCGTAAACCATATCAAAATCGCCCGGCTTCGAAATTGAGGTTCCAATATCTTTGGGATGAAGCAGCTTAGCGTTAGGACGTTTACTCCGGACAAAGTCATCCGCGGCCAACTCACCTATTTTTGCAGACTGTTGGTTAATATTACCAATTTGAGCGTTATATCCCTCTTCGCCAGATCGAGCGTCCATTGCCTCTTGACGCTCTTTCAAGCATTCATCAATTTTTGCTTTGTTTCTTTCTGTTAGCTCATAATCACTCGTATTGAGTTCAGAGTTTTCTTTATACTCTGCTTTATTCAGCACAAGATCTTCAGTGAAGATCGTACAACCTTCCTCTCCACCAACTTTCTCTGAGTCAAAAACATGCGCATTTACAAACTCCTCAATCCCAACAACATACTGCACTTCGTGTCTGGTGCCATCTGAGTGATTGATATGACGATAAAAAGTAATCTCGTTTCTTTCGCAATCAATATGGTCTAAATCGTATTCATATCGAATATGATTTTTACCTTTGGGTTTTCGGATTTTGACTTGCGAGCGAACGCCATCTTCTCCGACGGATGATTCTTTTGCAGCTTCTAAAATCTGATCGCAAACCTCTTGGGGGACATCGCTTTGCGCCTGATACGCTGCCAACATTTGACCCAAGCGTTTTAGCCCTTCTTCACAAAGGAAACCTGTTGGATCAATCCACTGGATAGGATTGACTGCATATTGGTAATGGTTAATGCCACCAGCAATAGATATCGGATCTTGTTGGATAAAGCGTCCTAGCTTAGGATCGTAATACCGAGCGAGGTTGTAGTGTAAGTCGGTTTCTTGATCGAAGTACTGCCCTTGAAAACGCACTGGATTTACTACTTTTTCAATATGTACATGAGCAAAGCCATGAGCATCGTAGCTGGCACTCCATACAACATTCCCCTCGCAATCGATCAGTCGCTCTGGTTTACCAACTTGATCGCACTGGTACCAATAAATAACGTCATTTTCTAGCAGTGCCACTGGCGTGTAGGTTTCTGGTTGATATAGGTACCAGCGGAAAGCACATGAAGAGCGTTCACCAATTAAACGTTCCCCTTCCCACAAGAACTCCGTAACGCCTTGTTGTGTAATTTTCTTCGTCCTGCGCCCTAATGCATCATATTCATATTGACTGATGCCATCGTCAGTGTGAACTTCAATGAGCTGATTTAACGCATCAAATACGCGAGTCTGAACATGTCCTTGCCCCTCACGTTTTGTCTGGTTTCCTTGCGCGTCATATTTGAACCGAACACCATCGTGTACTTCAATACGATCAGCGAATACCTCTGAAGATGGCAAAGTAGGATTGCCAAAACTATCGTATTCAAATTTAGTCACTTCTCCGGAAGCATTGACTCGTTTCAGTTGCCCTAAGGTATCGTACTGATAGTGCGTTGCTCCTGCCGTATTATCAATGATTGATGAAATACGGTTTTGCGCATTGTAAACGTACTTTTTCTCTCTATCAGGCCAATGTTGTTCGACCAAACGACCAACACCATCATAAATGATGCGCTCATTAAAATGTGCCGTTTCAATTTGGGAAACTCGTCCCATTTCATCGTAATGAAATTTGATTTGAGGTAAATCTAGGTTTCCAAATCGAATCGCTGAAAAACGCCCATATCGATCATAAGAGAAGCTCAGCTCCGTATTATCTGGCAGTACCTGAGATACGCGTTGGCCAACTCTGTTAAACTCCTGCGCTATCTCAAACTGACCTTGAATTCGCTTTGTTAAATGCCCGAATGAAGAGTATTGGTATTGCAATGTTTGATGGCGATTGGATGCGAAAGTAAGTCGCCCACCAAGCGTATAATTGAAGTGGTTCTCTACAATACTGCGACCATTTCCTGCTTTGACGTGCTTGAGATAACCCGCAGCGTCATAGCGGTACAGCACGGTCCTATCGGCGACTTGCTTACGATGGATGCGCCCCATATCGTCATAATCCAATTGGCTTTGTAGATTATCAAAGCCAACAGTTCCTGATAGCTGGCCTTCATCGTCATACAGGAATTCGAACTCTAAGCCGTCACTCCGAACTAATTTAGTCAGGTTACGTTGTTGATCGTATTCGTAAGAAATATGGCTGCCATCGGGAAAGATGACTGCTTCTTGTTGCGCGAGTGCTCCCCATTGATACGAGGTAATGCCTGCTGGCGTTCGAATCTGAGCAACACGGCTGTGCTCATCGTAAGAATATTCTTCGCTATAACCGACTTTGTCTTCGTCGTTAAAATAACGAACTGATGTACGCCTGCCAAATTGATCATAAGCGAGTTGAGCAATACACCCATCGGGATAAGCAACGCCATTCACTAAATCTTCTTCATTGTAGCTATAACGAAGTAATGTACCGTCTATTTCATTCGCGATAAGTCTTTGTTGTTCATCCCACCACCACTGACTTTTCTTACCATCTTCAGACTCTTTTTTGACGACTTGACCGTGTTTATCGTAATCATACTCCGTGACACAGCCGAACTGATCGGTATCCCAAACTCTTTGACCGAGACTATTGTAGTAAGCCTTCTCGATATCCCCGTCAGGTGAAACCGTTTTAACTAACTTACCTAAGCCGTCATAGCCATATTGAATTTCTTTGCCAGAGGAATGAAACTTAGAAACTAATTGACCATGCTGATTATATTGATAATTGACCGTTGACTGATCAGGATAGATAGCTTGTGCTTTTCGTCCTAATTCATCATATTGCCATCTCCAAGTTCTACCTGTGGGGCTTATTTTCTCAAGTAGGTTACCCTGCTCGTCATGCAAGAAAGACCATTGATTATCTAACGAGTCAGAATAAGAAGAGTGATTTCCTTGATAATGGAAGCGATAGTCATAAATTCCTGCGTCCCCAACGTTTCTGATGCACTTCGCTTTTGCACCTTCGCCATCCCATTCAAAATAATGAGTAAAGCCAGTTGGTCGTACACGCTTAACAATTAAATGGCCGAGGTATTGATACTGTTCCTTTAGGCCCAAATGATTAGTTGCACTGACCAAATCATCGTGCTCATCATAGGTATAAGTTGCCAGAACTTTTTGGGACTTTGCATTAAGCAGTTCTACAAGGCGTCCTTGCTTATCATATTGACATTCAAGAACCGGACGCTTGTTATATGCGATCTCGATCAATCGATGGTTTCGAGAATACTGCAATTGAAACGTTGAAAACGTGCCATTTCTAACTTGTTTAACAAGCCAGCGATCATCTTTTTGTTCAAATCGATATTGATGCCCATTAGCGAGCGTCACGATCCGAGTTGCTGAATTTAGGAAATAACAGCTCGCACCAGCGTATATCTGGTAACTTGTTGCTCCAATATCTACTGGCTCAAATTCTGTGATATCTGCCTTATCGTCAACAAACTCCCAAGCGATAACGTTGTCTTTCTCGTCCGTCTTCTCGCGTAATTCAAACTGAAATGCATGTCGCCAACCAAAGCCCATTCCATGATTTACATCCGACTGCGAAGAGCGGTAAGTGCGCTGCCAAGTAGTACCTTGTTGTAGCTCGATATCATAGAGTTCGAGAATTTCTTCACCCGTCACAAGTGATACAGGATCACCGGCTTTCTCATGTTTTTCGCTGCTTTGTTGCTGAGGCTTGGCGGATGCGGCACTTCTGCCACTCTTTTTATTCGACTTCCCCTTTCCCTTCGATGGTTTTGCATTGACGGTATTTTGAGTTGGTGGAGGCGTAACCGCTGACGAGAGTGCGTAGTTTTCGCCGGTAGGTACAATTCGAGCGACATGCAAATAACCGTTCACCAAAGCATTGGCAAACGTTGAATTATAGTGTTGGGAAGTAAGCTCACCGTCAGGTATGTTTGGTTTGAATTGACCAATCGCATAGAACAAGTCCTCGACAGAGCGAAGGTCAAGCTCACCAAAGCTCTCAAGAAACTCTATTGCCTCTTGTTTGGTCACGAATGTTTTAGGTTCGCCGCTAGTAAGTAACTGACCTGAAAAGTGATAGCTTTCGCCAAAGCGATTCGTGATAGGAATGACGAATTGAGGGATCATAGCCGTAACGTGTTTGTCCTTTTCTTACCTTGCCGCATCATTTAATGCTCGTTTCGCTCTTTTTATTTGTGAGAGCAAGATGCCTTAATCAAACATCCTCCGATAGAGATTCCTCTGTATGCGTAGACTGAATGTATTGATGGCAATTTTCACGTATGCAACTCTTTGAATTTCTGAGCGCAGCGTACTTTAACGGGACGATGAATCCTGAGTAAATGAACAATAGCGTGAGTGAGACTAATGTCTCATCGTGACGCGATTTTTTTACATGTTTCTTACTTAACTATGATTTCCTGCCCAGTTACGTAAATTCACTCAATAAGTTGCATCAAGTATCACCCCTGCGACTAAGCGCTTCATATTTGAGACAAAACAGCAACAAAAAACCGCCTGTTACGGCGGTTTTGCTTAAAGAATATTGATTAAAGGTTTGGACCTGTCGATGGTCTGTGTGGTTGGTTATTGCGCAGTTGCTGCATCCCTTGAAACATTCGCATAAACCACACCAAGATGGCTAATACAGCAAACACCATCCCTACCCAAGGAATAAAGTAAGCGATGGTTTCAAGCAAAGTACTATGCAACCAATAATCACTCACGCCAACGAGTACACCATTAGAAGTCGCGACGGTGACGATCAACACAACAAAAAACGTCAGGTAGAGAAAGAAGGTGCGAATTAAACCGTAGTAATGAGAAATCACTACGTCGCTGTCTTCTCCCTTATCTAATCGGTAAC
>NZ_JADDYG010000358.1:32449-42395 GCF_015163535.1 Vibrio sp. OPT46
ACTTCCTCATACCAAAGATCGTGATGCTCTTTCGCCCATGTTTCATCAACTTCACCTGTCACCATGCCTTCTAGCGCACCTTCCATACCGAATAGACCAATATAGATGTGGAAGATAAAGCCACAGATTAGAATCAGCGCCGAAATCGCATGAACTAAGTTAGAAAGCTCCATGTCACGGCGAGTTTGGCCAAAGATAGGAAAGTCCAGAACTAAGCCACTCACTGCCGCGATAGCACCAAAGAAGATTAACAACCAATAGATTGCCTTCTCACCACCGTTTGAGAAACCAGCTGACGGATGTGTGCCTTTGTGTTTACCAACCATACCGCCCATTTTCATGAACCAACGAACATCAGTCATGTTTGGAATCGACTTGCGCCACCATTTAAAGAGCACGAGCATCAGCAAAATGAAGAACAATGGTCCCATGTAATTGTGGTACTGCTTCGCCAACATGACGATAAAGCCCCAGAACTCAGTAGGAACATACGGTTTTAAGAAGTGCTTACCGTAAACCAGCATCAAACCACTGAATGCCAACGTTAAGAATGTAAACGCCATACTCCAGTGAAGCGCGCGGTCTAAACGAGACCAACGCTTCATTTTTTTACCAGTACGCGGCTTGCTAAGCATCAAAGGACCAACGAATACGTAAGCCATGATAACCATCGCGATACTGCCGAAAATCGCGATAGCACCAGCAGGAGACATCCATTTCTCTTTTAGAATGTACCAAGTCTCACCAGGTTTACTGATCAATACGCCATGTTCTGGCGATTGAGACGTGGTGTAGCCTTCTTGCCCCTCTCTGACTTCGCGCCAATAGTCTGCCCCGGCGAGTTGCGTGATCTCCTGTTGAATAACTTTAGAAGATTGTTCCTCTGCTGAAGTAGGCATTGCGAAAGTCAGCAGCAATGCCGTCATCATTGACAGCATTGCTAGAGATGCACGTTTAAGCGTGTTTAACATGTGCCTCTCCTTACTTAGCTTTTCGTCGCATCGTAAGAAAGATCGTTTCCGTCTGTCCAACCTGCGTTTTTCGCGCCGCGTTCTACCACACGTTGACGGAAAATGTCAGAGACTTTCTCTGCGTCACCCGCAAGCAGCGCTTTGGTTGAACAAAGCGATGCACACATCGGTAACTTGCCTTCTGCGATACGGTTCGCACCGTATTTTTGACGTTCTTCCTCAGAGCCAGGCTCTGTTTCTGGGCCGCCCGCGCAGAAAGTACATTTATCCATTTTGCCACGTTCACCAAACGCCTCTTGTTTAGGAAATTGAGGTGCGCCAAACGGACAAGCAAACAAACAGTAACCACAACCGATACACAGATCTTTATTGTGAAGAACGATGCCGTCTTCGGTATGTTCGAAACAATCAGCTGGACAAACTGCCATACAAGGCGCATCGGTACAGTGCATACAAGCAACAGAGATAGAGTTTTCACCAGCTTCACCGTCGTTTAGTGTTACCACGCGGCGACGTTGAATGCCCCATTCAAGCGCATCGTCGTTTTCGTTCTTACATGCAGTAACACAGCCGTTACACTCGATACAGCGTTTGGTGTCACATAGAAATTTCATTCGTGCCATTGTCAGACTCCTTACGCTTTACGAATGTTACATAGGGTTACTTTGGTTTCCTGCATCAAGGTAACCGGGTCGTAACCGTAAGTGGTTGCCGTGTTAGCCGATTCGCCAACAACGTAAGGTTGTGTACCTTCTGGGTATTTAGGGCGTAGGTCTTCACCTTCGAACTTACCGCCAAAGTGGAACGGAATGAACGCCAAACCAGGTTTCACACGACGTGTTACCATCGCTTTCACCTTGATTCGTCCTTTCTCTGCACCTTCAACCCAAACATCATCACCATCTCTAAAGCCAAGATCGTTCGCGTCTTTCGGGTTCACTTCAACAAACATTTCTTGTTGAAGCTCGGCAAGCCAAGGGTTTGAACGCGTCTCTTCACCACCACCTTCGTATTCAACCAGACGGCCAGAAGTCAGAACGATTGGGTACTCGCCCGATTTGTCTTGCTCTTGAATGGATTTATACAACGTAGGAACACGGAAGATTGCATCTTTGTCTTCCCAAGTTGGGTAATCCGTTACAAGGTCACGACGTGGTGTGTAAAGTGGTTCACGATGCAGTGGCACACGGTCTGGGAACGTCCAAACAATCGCACGCGCTTTCGCGTTACCAAATGGAATACAACCGTGCTTGATCGCGACACGCTGAATACCGCCAGAAAGGTCAGTCTTCCAGTTTTTACCCTCTGCTGCCACTTTCTCTTCAGCAGTTAAGTCGTCCCACCAACCAAGTTGTTTCAACAACTTGTCAGTGAACTCTGGGTAACCGTCTTTGATTTCACAGCCTTTCGAATAACTGTCTTCTGCAAGAAGGCTCTTGCCTTCAAATTCCACACCAAAGCGCGTACGGAAGTTACCGCCACCTTCTGCAACCGTCTTAGACGTATCGTACAGAATGTGTGTACCTGGGTGTTTCATTTCTGGTGTGCCCCAGCATGGCCAAGGTAGACCATAGGTTTCACCGTTGACAGGGCCACCTTCCGCTTCCAATGTGGTTTTGTGGAACGTATGCCAGTTTTGTTGGTGCGCTTTCAAACGCTCTGGGCTTTGGCCTGTGTAACCAATCGTCCACATGCCTTTGTTGAATTCACGCGTTAGGTCTTCAATCACCGGCTGGTTGTTTTCAACACGGATGTTTTTGAACAGAAGATCGGAATAGCCCAGTTTCTTCGAAAGCAGGTACATGATTTCGTGGTCTGGTTTTGATTCAAACAAAGGTTCAATCACCTGATCACGCCATTGTAGAGAGCGGTTAGATGCGGTAACGCTGCCGTGTGTTTCAAACTGTGTTGTTGCAGGAAGCAGGTAAACGCCGTCGGTACGGTCGTTCATTACCGCAGCAACCGTTGGGTATGGGTCCACAATCACCATCATGTCCAACTTCTGCATCGCTTTTTTCATCTCAACACCACGTGTTTGAGAGTTCACTGCGTGTCCCCAGTAGAACATTGCACGGATGTTTTCGCGTTGACGAATGTTGTCTTTGTTTTCCAGTACACCATCAACCCAACGAGATACAGGAATACCTGCACTGTGCATTGGTTTCTGACCGCTATAAGCGTTGTCATCGAAACGACCTTTGATCCATTCGTAATCGATTTCCCACACTTTTGACCAATGACGCCAAGCGCCTTCAGAAAGGCCGTAGTAGCCCGGTAGCGTGTCAGAGAGCACGCCAAGGTCGGTTGCGCCTTGTACGTTATCGTGACCACGGAAGATGTTTGCACCGCCGCCTGATTTACCAATGTTTCCAAGCGCTAGCTCAAGCACACAGTAAGCACGTGTGTTGTTGTTACCAGTAGTATGCTGAGTACCACCCATACACCAAACAATACAGCCCGGGCGATTTTCAGAAAGCAGTTTTGCTGTTTGGTAAACGTCTTCTTCGCTTACGCCTGTTACGCGCTCAACTTCTGCTGGCGTCCATTTCGCCACTTCAGCACGGATCTCATCCATACCGAATACACGTTGACGGATGAACTCTTTATCTTCCCATTGGTTTTCGAAGATGTGCCACAACACACCCCAAATGAATGCTACGTCAGAACCAGGACGAAGTGAGACATAGTGATCCGATTTTGCTGCCGTACGTGTACGACGAGGATCCGCTACGACGATCTTACAGTTGTTCTTCTCTTTTGCGATCAGAATGTGCTGCATCGCTACTGGGTGTGCTTCAGCTGGGTTTGAACCAATGAATAGCATCGACTTACAGTTGTGCATGTCATTGAAAGAGTTGGTCATCGCACCGTAACCCCAAGTATTCGCTACACCCGCCACGGTTGTTGAGTGACAAATACGCGCTTGGTGGTCAACGTTGTTCGTACCCCAAAGTGATGCCATTTTTCGGAACAAATACGCTTGTTCGTTGCTATGCTTTGCGCTTCCCAAGAAGTAAACCGAATCAGGGCCGGACTCTTTACGGATGTCCATCACCTTGTTACCGATTTCTTCGATCGCTTGATCCCAAGAAAGCTTTTTCCACTTACCGTTTTCAAGCTTCATTGGGTATTTAAGACGGCGCTCACCGTGGCCATGTTCACGCAGTGCTGCACCTTTTGCACAGTGACCACCGGCGTTAAATGGGTGGTCGAATGCAGGCTCTTGACCCGTCCAAACACCATTTTGAACTTCTGCGTAAATACCACAACCCACTGAACAGTGAGAACAGATAGTACGTTTTACTTCTGTTTTCGCTTCTGGATCGACTGATTTTGCTTGCGCTTTTTTCATCATTCCCGGTGCGAATAGACTAGCACCAACCACTGCGCCACCAGCGGCAAGCGAAGTGTTTTTCATGAATGCACGACGAGATACGCCAAGCTGGTTCGTTTCTTTGCTCACACTGTCGGAGCGTTTGACAAGTTTCATCCGTTATCTCCTAAAGTGTGTCGTAGTAATCGCGAATGTGTTGAGTTTCACGATACCCTTTCTTCTTCACGTCGTTTTCAGAAGGCTCAACCGTTTCTGAAGCAACGGCCACTTTCGTGGTTCCCGCAACAACAGCACCGGCAACGGCAGCGGTTGTGAAGCCTTTTAGGAGATCCCTACGGCTTGTGTTTATTTCTTTATTATCTTTCATCATTGCTTCCTTACCTTACGGTAGATCTTTGGAGACTCATGCCTCTCTATCGATATGACCAAGTACTGCTCGATTACTCGTAATCAGTGACGTTTTTCACATCAATTTTTAATTTGTTCTTACTGCTTTTGGTGTTCACGCTAAAGCGGACTTGCTCTAACGTTAAAAATGCATCGCAAAGCTGTGCAGCTGGCTTGTAGAAGTTCACGCTTTCGGCGCTCTCTAGTTGGCGCGTAAAAGATTGGAACCAAGGAGCAATGTGTTTGTTAAACACCGCTTGTTGAAGTTCTTCCTCTTCACCTGTCAGCATTGCCATCACTTCGCACAGTGCAGAAATATGGTCTTCAGGCTCTTTCACGTTCTCTTCTCGTTCGATGCCTAAAAGATCCAAATCGCGACGAATTTCCGCTAACGGTTTTTCCATCATCGAGCCAGTGCGATGCCAAGATCCGAATGGCACAACTTCACCACGTCCAATGCCAATAAACAGATCTTGATATTCTTCTTCTAACGCTTCTCGCTGCGCTTCGTTCGCGGCTTGTTGCAGTGCGAGCCAAGCTTTTTGCATCGCGCTCTCAGACGGTTCAATTTCTAGCGATTTCAGGAACGCCAGCATTTCATCACTAGGCGCACTACGAAAAAGTGCAGATAGAACGAGATAAATGTCTGTTCTCAGTGTTTGTTCTTGTTGTGTGTCCACTGCGAGCTCCTAGTATTTTAATTGTTTCATTGGGTCTTCTGCCATCGACTCAAACATGTCGATCACACGGCAGTCTTCACACATCGCGATACGATTGATCGCCGCTTCATCAGAGAAATGAGAGTGACCGCGTAACTTGTTTTGTAGCATGTCGATCATCGATTGCGGAGCAAAGGGCTTGTGACAACGAATGCACTCGGCTGCCTTTTCTTCATGAATCACAACCGCTTTCTGGCGTTCTTCTTTCACCCAGTTCATACGAGGAGTAAGCGTCAGCACTTTCTCTGGACACGCTTTCTCGCACAGCCCACATTGAATGCAGTCTTGCTCGACGAATTTAAGCGACGGAGATCGACCGTCCGTATGCAATGCACGTGTTGGACACACCGCCACACAGCTCATACACAACGTACAACCTTTACTTTCACAAGAGACTGTGCCGTAAGGTGCGTTCGCTGGAAGTTCAACAATGTTCTCAACTGGAATACGTGATGCGGACAACGCATCCAACGCCGTAAATAGACGCTGACGTTTGTTGCCTTGCAAGTCTCCTAATGCCAAATCAAAAGACTCGGTACAAAGTGTCGGAGCACCTTCACGTAGTGACTCTAGATACAGAATGTCGATGGTTTCTTTGGCGATACCAAGCTGACCGAGCAGCTCTTGAGCAATACCTACTTCGCTATTAAGCACACGAATAATGGTTTGAGGCATAAAACGTGAAGCCGCAAACAGCACCTGAGTAGCACCATTCACAAGCGCGGCGAACCAAGTATCAATACCAACCGAAGGCAGTTCTTCCACCACAATTGGAATCACATTATCTGGCAGTGCTTTTAGTGCCATCACGTTGTAGCTCTCGTGGCGAGAACTGCAAATCAATACGATAGGATCTAAACCACCCGCTTGCTCATAGTTGGCGAGCGTACGTTCAATAAACTTTTGCGTATCTTCAGGGTTTGGCAGTGCGTAATGAATCGCTTCTGTCGGACACGCTGTAGCACAAGTACCCACGCCTTGACATAGGTATGGGTTGATCTCGATGCGATGGCCCGTTTTGTCGCTGCCTTCACTCGATAGTGCCCCTGCCGGACAAGCATCCACACACCGTTCGCAACCTTTTACGCCACGAGAGCTGTGTGCACATAAATCGGTATCTAAACGGAAGAATTTCGGTTTATCGAACGTCCCCATTAAGGTTGGAATCTCTTCCAACGCTTCAGCCAGTTTCGGATAGCCACGACCTACTGGGTAGTAGCCCGGTACTGGGACTTCTTCCGACATGCAGCTGTTAAGGCAAAGATCGAGTACGATATCGAAACAATCGCTATTGATCGCGACCTTGGCAAGATTGTTGGTCGAACCATGATTTTCAATCAGAACTTCAAACGTACCTAAGAACCCTGAAACCTGAACCGAATTGGCGTAATAAAGCTCGGGATTTGTGCCCTTTTCGCCATCGGTAGAAAGCAGCGTTAGGCTGTTCATTTGCGACAATTGTACTGCCGCACTTTCGATGATTGCCGTTGGGCCCACAATCAAAGTGTTACCGCCGCTTTCATAGCTTACGGTTGGTGGAATAAGATTGGTCAACTCTACGGTATTTTCGAAAGCGTACAGCCTCGCTTTACCGTTATTGGAAGTTGCTTGTTCTAATAATTGTTTCAGCATTGCTCAATTCCATTTATGAACATGGATAGTCTTTTCCATCTCTTAGTGTAGTTAGCGCCGGAGATTCTGCTGATTAACTTATCAATGAGCATTCTTATTCCGCCGTCTACAGGCGATGAATACTACGCAGTGCGTCCGTACTAACTTCAACCAGATTGGTATTGAGCAACAGATAGCAAGTGTCATGCCAATAAAATATCAACTAAAAATCAATAGGTTATCAACTTTACTGACAAATAGTAGGGATAAAAAAACCGGTTGAGACATTTTGTCTCAGCCGGCTCATTGAGTGTTTAGTCAAAATGTACCTATTCTTTGTGTGGTATATTTTGTCTCACCTCGTTAGGCTGTGATTCTTCAGCAAAAGTATCACTTTCGCCAGGAACTGTATTTATATACAGTTCATTTTCATCTTGAGTAATTTGGCCACTTTTGTCGGTGTTTGACTCTGCGTCTTCAACTACCTCAGATGCGATATCGTTAGCGTTAAGCTCAGACCCTTGCGCAGTTTCAGCGTCTGGTTCGTCTTCCACTTTGTCTTTAACCCAATCACGCAGCGTCTCAGCGACGTCTTGAGAAAGTGACTTTAAGTTACTGTAATCATCATCGTAATCGTCTAGGCCGTCACGCACGTTAAATTCTTCGGACAAGAACATTTTGCGCAGCGCAGCTTTCTTGACGCTTTCTGAGGCTTCAGAAACCAGCAGTTGCGCCACAGACATTTCTTCGGTTTTTTCAGTATCTACACTCGCGGTAATGTCTGGAGCCTGACTATCCTCATTGACGTTCAAAGCATCTGAGCTTTCGTCAGCGTTTGAAAGCGCTGTGACACTATCTTCGGATTGCGCCGTCTCTGCTATCGGCGTGATCTCTTCATCATGTTGGGAAGATTCTTCTAACTTACGTTTCGACCAACGGCTTAAAAAACTAGTTGCCATTTGCTCTGCCCGCTCCTTTGCGTTTCTTACGTCTTACTTCTAACAACTCACCGTGGCGACCGATAAAGGCTTCCATCCAAGCCTGAACGGCTAACGGCATATCGTTAGATAGTACAAGGTTATCACCATCCATATATTGCGCCGCAACAGATTGTGAAGCCGTCAGTAACTGTATCGCTGGTTTTTCACCAGACTCGACGTTATCCATCACTAAAAAGAGTTTAGGTTGCTGAGAGCTTAAGTTAAAGCGGTAGTCTGTACGCTCGTCTTTATGTAATTGCAACAGACAAACATCTGGAGTCTCTTCCGTCGGATTCAGCGCAAATCCTGTCAACTGCCATTGGGTTGTCACCCAAATCCCTGTACTGATCTCATGCTCAACAAGCTCTACGCCGATTGGCCATGTATCCTCAGTCTTTTCGTAATTTTTTTCGAAATCTTTCTTATCCGACATAACTCACCCAGTCTTTCTATTTTTGGTCTGAAAACACACAGGACATTTTGCCCCCGTTTTCGACCATTTTTATTGTCTTCGAAGCAATAAACGCGCCAAGCTGATATAACTTAGTCTATATACTCCCTCAGGCTATAAGTACCAAACTAGACGAAACTCAAATGTATTGATGTGTCATTACTGCGAACTCGCAGTTTTAATGCATTGTTGACATAAAACCTCGCAATTTCTGTGGGAACCGCTATTTTGGAATGAGATTTGCTTTGCTAACCACTTAGCAAGCTAAATGCGTAGCAACCTAACGCTCTTAATCACTAGGACACGACTGTGCTGAAACCAAATATTATTAAAACCAGTGAAAATCCCCTGCAAACCATTGAAGTCGATGTGTACGACGAGTACGGCGAAAAGCTCACGAAGCAAATCGCTTGCGAGCGTCCTCTTACGGTCATGCTGAACTGGAAAGAAGTGGTCACGCTCATGACGCTAGGTTCGCGTCCAGAAGCACTAGTACTCGGTTATTTAAAAAACCAAAGCTTCCTGTCCGATCCAGCCGCGATCGAATCCGTTATTATTGACTGGGAAACGCATTCCGCAGCGGTGATTACTAAAGAAAACACTGAGCACTTAGAAGGCGCCCTGAAAAAGAAAACCGTCACCTCAGGTTGTGGCCAAGGCACTATGTATGGCAACGTGATGAAGCAGCTTGAAAATTATCAAGTGCCTCAAGTTCCTCTTAAGCAGTCAGAAATTTATTCTGCGCTGGAAGCGTTAACTCATTACAACGACACCTACAAAAAAGCGGGCGCAGTACACGGCTGTGCGGTTTGCAAAGGTAATGAAGTGTTGTCATTTGTGGAAGATGTCGGCCGTCACAACGCAGTGGATACACTTGCAGGTGAGATGTGGCTCAAAGAAGAAACAGGTGAAGATAAAATTTTCTACACAACTGGTCGCCTTACATCAGAGATGGTGATTAAAGTGGCTCAAATGGGCATTCCTGTTCTGCTTTCTCGCTCTGGCGTTACTCAAATGGGGTTAGATCTAGCGAAGCAATTTGGTATTACAACCATTGCGCGTGCGAAAGGTTTGCGCTTCCAAGTGTTTACAGGAGCCGACAAGGTTGAATTTGATGTAAAAGGCAACCAATAACACCTTTTCAGTGTAAACTAAAACCAATAATGCGGATTCACAGAGGATGTGGACTATGAATAATGACCAATTGTGGAATTTTCTGCTTACGCCCAGCGGTATCATGCTTTCTATGATTATTACCTTTGGCGTGGTCGGGCTCTATGCGTATATAACCGGTCAGTTTAAGGATTAAGGCCAAATATCAAAAAAGCCTCGCTAAATAGCGAGGCTTTTGCTTTTTAAACGCTTTGCGAGTAATTACGCGTCAACACCACGAGCTTTTAGGAACTCAGAGTAAGTGCCTTTAAAGTCTGTGATTTTACCATCGCGGATTTCGATAATACGCGTTGCTAGTGAGTCTACGAATACACGGTCGT
>NZ_JADDYG010000358.1:42405-49783 GCF_015163535.1 Vibrio sp. OPT46
ATTTTAGGAACTCAGAGTAAGTGCCTTTAAAGTCTGTGATTTTACCATCGCGGATTTCGATAATACGCGTTGCTAGTGAGTCTACGAATACACGGTCGTGAGATACGAAGAACAACGTGCCTTTGTATTGCTCAAGCGCAGTGTTCAAAGATTCGATCGATTCCATATCCATGTGGTTGGTTGGTTCGTCCATTAGCAACATGTTTGGCTTGTGCATCATCAGCTTGCCAAGCAGCATACGACCTTGTTCACCACCAGACAGTACTTTTACTGACTTCTTAATGTCGTCTTGGCCAAACAGCATACGACCTAGGAAACCACGAACGACTTGCTCGTCATCACCTTCTTGACGCCATTGACCCATCCAATCCGTTAGGTTCATGTCTTCTGCAAAGTCATGCGCGTGGTCTTGCGCGTAGTAACCGATGTTTGAGTTTTCAGACCATTTGTACTCACCCGCACGCGGTTCAAGCACACCAGCAAGCGTGTTTAGAAGTGTTGTTTTACCCACACCGTTCTCACCGATGATCGCAACGCGCTCACCCACTTCAAAAATTGCATTGAAGTCTGAGAACAAGTCCTCTTCGAATCCTTGGCTTAGGTTTTCAACAATCAGAGCGTTACGGAACAGCTCTTTCGACTGTTCGAAACGAATGAATGGGTTTTGACGGCTAGACGCTTTAACTTCATCCAGTTTGATCTTGTCGATTTGCTTAGCACGAGATGTCGCTTGTTTTGCTTTCGATGCGTTTGCAGAGAAACGAGCAACGAACGTTTGTAGCTCAGCGATTTGTGCTTTCTTCTTCGCGTTGTCGTTTAGTAGACGTTCGCGAGCTTGAGAAGCCGCAGTCATGTACTCATCGTAGTTACCTGGGTAAACACGTAGCTCACCGTAATCCAAATCAGCCATGTGCGTACATACTGAGTTTAGGAAGTGACGGTCGTGCGAGATGATGATCATTGTGCAGTTACGTGCGTTTAGCGTGTCTTCCAACCAACGGATAGTGTCCATATCCAAGTTGTTGGTTGGTTCGTCAAGAAGCATCACATCTGGGTCTGCGAATAGAACCTGCGCTAGAAGCACACGAAGTTTCCAGCCTGGTGCTACTTCACTCATTAGACCGAAGTGCTGCTCCATTGGAATACCCACCGCAAGAAGAAGTTCGCCCGCTTTGGCTTCTGCCATGTAGCCGTCCATTTCCGCAAACTGAACTTCTAGGTCAGCCACTTTCATGCCGTCTTCTTCACTCATTTCAGCAAGTGAGTAGATACGGTCACGCTCTTTCTTCACTTCCCATAGCTCTTTATGACCCATGATAACGGTATCGATTACCGTAAATTCTTCGTAAGCGAACTGGTCCTGGTTCAGTTTTGCAACGCGCTCGTTTGGATCGTAGCTTACGTTACCACTGGTTTGCTCAAGCTCGCCGCTGAGGATCTTCATAAAGGTTGATTTACCACAACCGTTAGCTCCAATTAAGCCATAGCGATTGCCTTCGCCGAACTTAACTGAAATGTTTTCGAATAGCGGCTTAGCGCCGAATTGTTGAGTAATATTCGCTGTGGAGATCAAAACCTTTACCTTAGCAATTGGGGTGTATTTAGAAAAACCGGGCAACGGTACTTGTTCATGCTACATACTGCAAGTGTTGTTTTTATTAATTCACTCCAAGTAAAATCATTGTAAGGTTTCTAAGAAGCAAAAGCGCAAACATAAATGCGTCATTAAATACAAAAAAGAGCCACTATCGTCAGTGGCTCTTTTTCCATTAATACTTCAAAAAAGTGACTAAGCGATGTTCGTCACCTCTAGGATCAGTTCGGCTTTTTTAGGTAAATAAATACTGAATTTACTGCCTTTTCCCCATTCAGACTCTGCTTTTAACTCACCACCCGTTTGGCTGAGAATACTTTGGGAGACCGATAGCCCTAACCCTGTGCCTTCTCGTTTCGTTGTGTAAAATGGCGAGAAGATTCGACTCAAGTTTTCTGGTTTAATACCGCAGCCCTCATCGATAACATGAATCGCGGCTCCTTTCACTTCGCCCTCTTCAATCCAGTCTTCACTGACTACTGTTAAAGTTCCTTTACCGCTCATTGCGTGAATGGCGTTCATTTGCAAATTAACTAAGATTTGTAGCAAGTGGTGACGGTTTATCTCAACGGACGTATGCGCTTGTAGGTCAGTCACAAACTCAACGTCGCGTTTCTTGGTGCCAGTTTTAACCAAGGTGATGCTTTCATCAATGATAGGATTGACATGTTGCCAAGTGATTTCATCTTGAACACCGCCTTGGCGACTGTATTGCAATAAACTGCGCGTGATATTGCGGATACGATCAATTTGCGCGTGAATCGCATCAATCTCCTCTTGTACTCGACTTGCATCGTCACCCAATTCAAAATGGATCAATTCTACGTTGCCAAGAATCACGGCGGTTGGGTTATTAATTTCGTGAGCAATCCCCGCGGTGAGTTCTCCCAATGCTGCCAGTTTTTCATGAACAACGAGTTTGTCGCGGGTTTGGTTGAGCAATTGAATATGCAGTTCAAGATCTTGGGTTTTTTCTCTCAGGCTTGCCGTACGCTCTTGAACTTTGCATTCAAGTTGAGCTGCGGAGTTTTTCAGTTCAATTTTGCGCTCTTCTAGCGCGTCTAACATATCATCAAACTGTCTGGCTAACTGCGCAAGTTCATGATCGGCATCTAATCCTAACGGGCCAATCCGTTTTTCTTTACCTTGTTGGACCTGCTTCACCACTTTATGAATGCGTTCGATCGGTCGAAACAGATCATAAGAACCGCGATATACCATCACGCCGGAAACCAGCAATAACATAACCGTAATCAAGCTGATTTCGGCAATGTTCGTCATGTAGGCTTTAACGAATGGCCACATTAGGTAACCGGTATAAAGCATACCAATGACGTTGTCGTATTGGTCTTTGATCGGTTGATACGCCGTAATATACCAAGCGTCATACACATATGCTCGGTCAACCCACTGTTCACCCTTCGAAAGTACTTGGTTATACACTTCTGCGCTCACGCGAGTGCCTATGGCGCGCCCTAGCCTGTGATCGCTGTCTAGAGGAACGTTGGTGCTCACACGCAAATCATCGAGAAATACCGTCAACGTACCCACAGGGCGAAGGCGGTCATTATCACTTAAGTAAATGAGATCGCGGATTTGATCCACCAGCACTGTACTGTTGTTAAGGAGCAAACCACCATCAAGAAAGCCGATCAAATCGTTCGCTTGGCTGTATACCGGAATCACGGTTCGACTGACTAACCCACGCACTTCCCTGTCACCATCAGCAAGAATAGGCACTTCAGCTCGTTTGGCGAGTTCAGGATCGAGGCGTTCGAGTTCTTCTTTATTGAGTACATCAAAAAACGATTCGCGCTTGGTGAGATCCATAAAGCGGAATTTGTTTTCCATGGAATTAACGCGTTGGAAAGAGAGAAAATCTAAAGCATATCTTTTCTTCTGCTCTGTGACCCACTTTTGCAGGTCACCTTGTGGCGTTCCTTGATTAATGCGAATACGGAAATCGTACGAATCGGCAAACGCCCGCACGTAATTGGCTTGCTTTTGCTGTAACAACGTTACGCTGTTATTTGCAACACCAAGACGCTCCGAGACATCAAGCAGCGCATTTTGCCACGTGTAATGAATAGACCAATAAATGGTAATGCCGATCAGAGCTAACAATGTGAGGAAAATCGGCGCAGAGGTTAAGAATAACAAGCGATAACGCACCATGGTTTTAAAACGGTGCGTCCATTTTGACAATCCTTTGTACTGTGGGCCGTTAGTCGGCATATTCCTCATCCTCAGAATCCCATTCTTTGTATTTACGTTCTAAGGTCTTGCGAGCTACGCCCAAGTCACGAGCAGCAGCAGACTTATTGCCTTCATGCAAGTTAACGACTTGTTTAATATGTGCTTTCTCGACTTCTTTTAACGTCCAGCTGTTTGGATAGCCTTCGCCAGTAAATTCTTTGCCTTCTCTAAAGGTTGGTAACTCAGCAGAGTGAGAAACAGTAATCGATACATTAGGCAGTGAATGCCCGCCATTCAGCTCTCGCCAATAGTGTGCAGGTGGTTTGCCAAGCAAGATACAACGCTCAATCAAGTTTTTCAGCTCACGAATGTTTCCCGGCCAATCGTACTCACTCATGGCTTCCATGTCCTCGTGCGCCCATTTGGGCGCAGGCATACCGAGCTCGCGCGTCAGCATGTTGCTGAAAAATGGCACCAACTCAAATAAGTCGGTTTTGCGCTCTCGCAGCGGACACACTTCAATTTTCAGAACGTTTAAACGGTAATAGAGGTCACTGCGGAAATTACCTTGATTGACCTCTTCTTGCAGGTTTCGGTTGGTTGCCGCTACGATACGGACATCAATACTGATCTCTCTTTCTGAACCGACAGGGCGAATCGTACGCTGCTCTAACACACGTAATAATGATGCCTGCATTGCAAGTGGCATCTCCCCGATTTCGTCAAGAAATAAGGTGCCACCGTTAGCAACACGGAACAAACCTTCACGCGATTTTTTTGCACCGGTAAACGCGCCCGATGTATGACCAAACAACTCACTCTCTAAAAGCTCAGGTGCAATCGCGCCGCAGTTGATTGGCACAAACGGGCCCGTTCGCCCACTCGCCTGGTGGATACCTCGTGCAACTAGTTCTTTCCCCGTACCCGACTCACCTTCCACCAAAACAGAAGCGCGTGATGGTGCAAATTGGTTAATAAGTTGCTTAAGCAGACGCGTTTTTTCTGAGCCGCCGATGATCTCTGAGGTATTGTGACGTTGGTAATCGCGTGTCATGGCGTACTGCATGCGTTCGTTCAAACGGCGATCCATACAGCGACTGACCGCTTTTAACATCTGCTCAAGGTTGAATGGTTTGAGGATAAAGTCGGAAGCACCGAGCTGTAGCGCTCGAATGGCAATTTCTAAATCCGCATAACCCGTCATAAAAATCACATCGGCACGTTTGTCATCATCTTCAAACGCTTCTTCCCACTCAATTCCAGAACGCCCTGGCAGATTAATATCCAGTAAGATCAGATCATAATGTCGAGAATTACGCAGTTGTTCTGCTTCTTCGATGCTACCAGCTGTATCGACATGTGAAAAAAGCTTACTCAATGCCTTTTTCAAGATGGCTTGCATGCCTAATTCATCATCGACGACCAGTACGGAAAAGGCGCTATATTGTTGGTTTGTACTAAGATGGGATTGAGTAGACATATTTACCCCAGATGGATTTCGATGGGACAGAGTGTACCAAGTTTAAACAGAGATACCCTACAAAAAGTGCGACATTTTGTACCAACGCAAACTTTTATGCAAATAACCCCATGATTTAGTGCATAAACCAAGCACTTTAAGCTTGTAAAAGGTTGGCATCTTGTTTGCTATAAGGTGGATACGGGGCGCATTTTAAGTGATCTCAGGATGTTGATGTTTGCTTATTCCAACACCCTAAGACAACTTGCGTATTACGCTAATCGCTCTCGTCCAAAAAGGCTTCTCCCTAAAACCTGGAGAGATTCCAAAGAATCATTGGAAAGGAACACATAAAAATGAAAAAAATTGCGCTAACTCTGGCTGCAACGTCAATCACGCTTGTAAGTTACTCAGCGTTTTCTGCTCAAGACGGAGAACACGTTCGCCTTGCAACCACAACCAGTACTTACCATTCAGGTTTACTTGATTACCTGCTTCCACAATTTGAAAAAGACACGGGCTACAAAGTCGATGTTATTGCTGCAGGTACTGGTAAAGCCTTAAAAATGGGCGAAAACGGTGACGTAGATTTGGTGATGACACATGCACCAAAAGCTGAAGGCGCATTTGTTGAGAAAGGCTACGGCGTCTTGCCTCGCAAGCTGATGTACAACGACTTTGTGATTGTAGGCCCGAAAGCTGACCCAGCAACAATCAAAAATGACGAAGGCGTGTTAGATGTATTCAAAGAGATCGCAAACAAAAACGCAACGTTCATCTCTCGCGGCGATGATTCTGGTACGCACAAAAAAGAAATGGGCTTTTGGGCTCAAACTAAAATCGAACCGAACTTTGGTGGCTACCGTAGCGTAGGTCAAGGTATGGGCCCAACTCTAAACATGGCGTCTGAAATGCAAGGCTACACCATGACGGATCGCGGCACATGGCTGGCTTACCAAAACAAATTGGATCTAGAAATTCTGTTCCAAGGCGATGAAAAACTGTTTAACCCGTACCAAGTTATTCTTGTTAACCCTGAGCGTTACCCAACGATTAACTACCAAGGTGCGAAGGCATTCAGTGATTGGTTGGTAAACCCTCGCGGACAGGAACTTATCAATGGTTTCCGCCTAAACGGTAAACAACTGTTTGTTGCGAATGCTGAGAGCAAATAACGCAATATGAATCTTGCTGATACAACACTGGAAGCGCTTCGCTTACTGGTGAATTTTGATGCAGACCTATGGGAGATCGTTGCGGTCTCCTTTAGTGTCTCTATTACGGCAATATCCCTAGTGGTATTGCCGGCTATTTTGATGTCCTTTGTACTGGCGTATACCGACTTTCGCGGTAAATGGTTTTTGTTGTCGATCGTAAATACGCTGCAAGCGGTCCCTACCGTGGTGATTGGCCTGTTGCTGTACATGTTGCTGTCGCGTGCTGGCCCTTGGGGAGACTGGCAAATGCTGTTCACTCAGAAGGCAATGATCTTCGGCCAAATGGTGATCTGCTTCCCTGTTTTGGTATCGATGATGCATGGTGCATTACAATCTAGCGACCGTCGTGCAGTGGAAACTGCCATCACGCTGGGCGTCTCCATTCCGCGCTTGGCAGCTACGATGATTTGGGAAACCCGCTTTCCTCTACTTGCGGCTATCATTGCAGGGTTTTCACGTATAGTGACCGAGGTGGGCTGCTCAATGATGGTTGGTGGGAACATTATGGGCGTGACGCGAAATATTCCCACGGCTATCGCAATGGAAAGCAGTAAAGGTGCTTTTGCGCAAGGAGTTGCATTAGGAATTGTATTACTATCTTTAGCGTTGGCTCTAAACTTCTTCTTATCAAGCATGAGAGGCAAAGGCTACCTCAGAACATAGAACATGAAGCAAACAAACGACTCACCATTAACCCCATGTCGAGGCGAATTATGACTATAAAAATCACCGCCGAACAGTTATCCATGCGCTTTAAAGAGCGTGTGCTTTTCCACATCCCTGAGTTAGCCATCGGCCCAAATGATGCCATTTATCTCAAGGGTGACAATGGTGTGGGCAAAACTACCCTACTCAAAATCCTTGCTGGCTTGCTCAAACCCTCTACTGGCGATGTTGTTGCGCCAAAAGATA
>NZ_JADDYG010000358.1:49840-53570 GCF_015163535.1 Vibrio sp. OPT46
AAAAGACTGACGCGTCGCAATGGTCGTGTCGATGTGATTTATCTCCACCAATCCCCTTACCTTTTTGACGGCACTGTATATGAAAACGTAGTCTATGGAGTGAAATATCAACAAGACACGCAAAAAGATAAGCGAGCTCAAGTTATTCACGCGCTGCGCATGGTAGGTTTAGAAACCTTAGCGGACGAACATATTTCCGTGTTGTCCGGCGGTGAAAAACAGCGCGTTGCCATGGCAAGGGCTTGGATCTTAAAGCCGTCGATTTTATTGATGGATGAGCCAAGTGCGTCTTTAGACCAAGAATCCATTGAACGATTGGTGGTGATGGCGAAAGATCTTTTGGATCGTGGTTCCAGTATCGTGGTGACAAGCCATCAGGCCAACGCACTGACCGACTTATGTAAGAAACAGTGGTGGATTAAAGACAAGACTTTGATAGAGTCTCCTCTGTTGTATGTCATACCAAAAGAAACATCCCAAGAGAATGCATATGCTTCAACCAACACAAACTAGTTGGGTCATTTTGGCTGGTGGCCAAGCCAGCCGTATGGGTGGAAAAGATAAAGGTCTGATTGAATTAAATCAGAAGCCACTCATCGAACACGTTATTGAACGTTTATCTCCACAAACTCCACGCATTTTAATTAATGCCAACCGAAACCAAGATGCGTACAGCAAATTTGGTTTCGTATTTAGTGATCAATTCAAAGATTTCCCTGGGCCTATGGGCGGTATTCACGCGGGTTTGATGCATGCTGAAACTGACTGGGTCGGATTTGTACCTTGCGATAGCCCACAAATCAACACCGACCTTGTCGAGCGTTTCTGCCAGTTCGTCAAAGAAGACAGCGATATTTTGGTCGCGCATGATGGTGACCATCAGCAACCTGTTTTTACGCTCTACCACAAGCGCGTACTGCCAAAACTCACCGCATTTTTAGAACGTGGCGACCGCAAAATCATTCTGCTCTACAAAGAGTGCAACACTAGTTACGTTGACTTTAGCGACTCACCAAACTGTTTCGTCAACTTGAACACTCCGGAAGAACTGGCGCAATTTGGACAATTAGAATCATGAAACACACGCTAAACATTCCTATTCTTGGTTTTGCGGCTTATTCAGGCACAGGCAAAACCACACTGCTTGAAGCCCTATTGCCAAAGCTAACTGAAGCGGGCCTGCGCATTGGCATGCTAAAACATGCTCATCACAACTTCGATGTCGATAAGCCGGGTAAAGACAGCTACCGTTTACGCAAAGCTGGCGCATCTCAAATGCTGATTGCTTCTCGCAACCGTTTTGCGTTAATGACAGAAACGCCAGAAGCCGAAGCGGAGTTTGAATTCCTATTAACACGTTTTGATGAAGACATGCTTGATGTGGTTTTGGTCGAAGGCTGCAAAAACATCGCGTTTCCTAAAATCGAATTGCACCGTGAAGAAGTCGGCAAGCCTTGGCTTTATCCAAACGATGAAAACATCATCGCTATCGCTTCAGACGGCGGCGAGTTGGACTCTGAACTGCCACAAATGAACATCAATGATCTTGAAGCGATTGCTCAGTTCGTTATTCAGTATGTTCAAGAAGCGAAAGCGCCAAAAAACAAAGAGAAAGAAGCTGCATGTTGCGACACACTTTCTCCGGCTTTCCTTTCTGTGGTTCAAGGCCAAGAAAAAATCCTTTCTTTGGTGAACGCGGTTTCGGAAATAGAAGCATGCAGGATTGAAAACGCCTATGGCCGCGTTCTTGCGGAACATATCGTTTCACCAGTAAATGTGCCGCAATACACCAACTCCGCGATGGACGGTTATGCCATCCGCAGTGATGATGTTGACCGTGATAGCTACCAAGTGGTTGCTGAAGTGATGGCGGGCCATGCTTACGATCAGCCTCTGGAAGTTGGTCAAGCAGTTAAGATCATGACTGGCGCACCAACACCACGTAACGGCGATACAGTGGTCATGCGTGAGCAAGCCATTCAAGAAGGTGACAGGGTCACTTTTAACGGTGCGAATATCAAAGCAGGCCAAAACGTTCGTCAAGCAGGTGAAGATCTCGCTATCGGCAGTGACGTCTTTACCGCAGGCACTCGCCTCGCCTCTCCAGAAATGGGCATGATCGCTTCGCTTGGCTTTGGTGAAGCGAATGTATTCCGAAAATTGAAAGTTGCCGTGTTCTCCACCGGTGACGAAGTACAAGCGCCGGGAACAGAGCAAAAAGCGAATTCTATCTACGATTCCAACCGTTTTACCATCATGGGCATGCTTGAAAAGCTCGGCTGCGAGATCTTGGACTTCGGTATTCTGGAAGACAACGAACAGTTAATGATTGAAGCATTGGAAAACGCATCGGCGCAAGCGGACGTGGTTATGACTTCTGGTGGCGTATCCGTTGGTGATGCGGATTACATCAAACTTGCCTTGGATAAACTTGGTCAAATCGATTTTTGGCGAATCAACATGCGTCCGGGACGTCCATTAGCGTTTGGTCAAATCAACAACAAGCCGTTCTTTGGTCTGCCGGGCAACCCTGTTGCCGTGATGGTTTCATTCATCAACTTTGTTGAGCCTGCACTGCGTAAGATGCAAGGCGAACAAGGCTGGAAGCCTCTGAAAGTGAATGCCATCGCGACTGAAAACCTTCGCTCTCGACAAGGTCGTACCGAATTTAGTCGAGGAATCTATGAACTGGATAACACTGGCCGTTTAACCGTTCGTACAACAGGCAAGCAAGGCTCTGGTATTTTGCGCTCAATGAGTGAGGCAAACTGTTTGATCGAAATCTCCCCAGCTATTGATACAGTAAAAGCGGGAGAAAGCGTGACAATTATCCCACTTCAAGGCAGAATCTAGCTCAAACTAGAAATTCAAAGGTCAGCGAGTCTGGCCTTTTTGTTTAATACAGAAACCTTTTCAGAGAGACAGCTATGGCTCGCACCATTCTTTACACTTACAAAGACCAAGACAAAGAACTGACGTTCTCATACCAGCAGCACCGCAACATTCAAGAAGCAGTTGCAGAAGCCGAAGGTATCGATATCACTGAGTTCCTAAAGATGGAGCAACAAATCGAAGCAGTGTCTGACACTAAAGCGGTGCGAAACTACCGCGACAACTACTTCAGAAAATTAGGCTTTAGCAAAATCACCCTAGCTCAAAAAGAAAACCTAGGCGTAGGCAAAAAGAACAAATAAGCTTAGCTGCAAACAGAAAACTCACGATTCGTCGTGAGTTTTTTATGCATGCTACTTTTGTTCATGATCTATACCCGAGCATACCGAAATTACTTAGGTATATAAGTAAAAGCCCCGTTTAACCTTGAAAGTCTAAACGGGGCTTTAAATTTCTTCTTACTTTATATCGAGTAAGGTTTCAGTCACTACTTGATGTTTAAGAACGCAGCGCCGCGTACACCACCTGAATCACCGTGTTTTGCTTTGATGATCTTAGGACACTTAGCCACAGACAATAAGTGTTTAGGGATGCGTTTTGGCATCTCTTCGTAAATCAATTCGAAGTTAGATAAGCCGCCACCAAGTACAACGGTGTGTGGGTCTGTTGCAGTAAACAGGTTTGCAAAGCAGATCGCTAACAGCTCCATAAAGCGCTCGACGTGCTCTACTGCTTTCTCTTCACCCTCTGCGTGCGCTTTAATAATGTCGATCGCTTTCTTCTCTTCGCCGTAGTAATGCGCGTAAAGAAGCTCGAAACCACGACCAGATAGGTAACT
>NZ_JADDYG010000358.1:53650-56259 GCF_015163535.1 Vibrio sp. OPT46
CATGCGTCGATAGGAAGACGTGTGTGACCCACCTCACCCGCTACGTGGTTGCGGCCAGAGAATACTTTGCCTTCGTAGATAAAGCCGCCACCAAAACCAGTACCAAGGATCAAACCTAGTACAGATGGTTCATCTTGAAGATCTTCGTCCCAGGCTTCAGAAAGCGCGAAACAGTTTGCATCGTTTTCAATTTTTACGCTGCGACCGATTTTAGCTTCTAGATCAGCACGAAGTGGTTTGCCTTTTGCCGCAGGAACGTTAACTGTTAGTACCGTTGCATCATCGGCGTCTTCCATACCTGGTAGGCCAAGACCAATCGTACCTTCACAGCCAAACTCTGTATCGTATTTATTCACCAATTCCGCAATGGTATCAACCAGCAGCTCGTAGTTGTCTGTTGGTGTAGGTACACGTTCCGTCGCTACACGCTCAAGCTTCTCGTTAAATGCACCAAATTCAATTTTAGTGCCACCGACATCAAAGCCGTAATACATGTATTTCTCTCCTAAAAAATGCTTCAAACGACTCTCAAAAATGGCTAGAGTCAAAAGTATAAACTGATGGCATTATCCATATCTGTACGCCTGCAAACCGTGACCGAATGCAGATTTATCCCCTCACCGAAGCCAGTTGAACAACATACCATCAACAAAAGCTCATTCCTTAGAGTCAGCTCTCGGTTTTCATCCACTCTTTGAAACGTTTCAAGTGTGGCTGGTTAGGGTCGCTTTTGACTCGAGTCTTGCTCAGCATGTAAGTTTCTCTGAAGGCTTCAAACCACAATTGAAGGCATTCCGCAGCTTTAGGCTCACCAGCTTGTTTTAAAACTAATGTCGCGACTTCGGCGGTTGAAAGATGCTGATCATTCTCGGAGCGGCGCATGATGTATTCAGACAGAGATTCCGGCTCAATGGAAAGCACAGGCAAAGATTTAAGAAAATCAGAACGACGGAATATCTTTCGTGCCTCACGCCAGCTACCATCAATAAAGATCAGCAACCATTTTTTGTTCTCGACATCTTCTTTTACCAATCGCCCTGGCTCTAGATCTTCAATTAAACGAGAGGGATCATCCACATAGTCTGCAGGAAATACAATCACCGGTTGGTAACTGTCATCCTGTAGTAGCGCTAGCATCTCTTCAGACGGTTCTCTTCGGTTCCATTGATACACGTAAGTCTCTTGAATCGTATCAGCGATTAGACGACCGGTATTACTTGGCTTAAACACTTCGTTTTCAGAAACAATCAACATACATGCAATATTGGCCTTGATGTTTGGCTGAAGGTCGCACAAACAGTGTTGCTCAGAAACCTGGCAATATTGGCAACGAACCACTTTACATCCACGCGCGTTGAAAGGCTTGGTTGAGATAGATTGTCGGTACTGATATAAACGGTGGAAAGCGTGAATTCTCATGGTAAGTAATGCCAAGTAAAAAGTAGAGCGCGATTCTACTGATATTATGGCTTCGCCTCAAGATAAGCCCATCAGCAGTGTGTTGAAATAATTTCACTCTTATCTCGGTCATAGATAAAGAAATAAATAAGGGAATGACAGTGACAGAAACGACATTTCAAGAACCCTCATGGCTCAGATTAGGCTTTTTCCTTGGCGTATTATTGCTTTGTGCCATTTGGGAAAACAAATTGCCTAGAAAAACACTGACCGCTTCGCGCAGGTTTCGCTGGGTCAATAACTTGTCATTGGTCGCTTTTAACAGCCTAGTTATTGCTTTAATCATGCCTATCGCCGCCTTTCAAGCTGCGGTCATAGCTCAGGAGCAACAATGGGGGCTGCTCAATATTCTGTCCCTCCCCGCTTGGTTAAATATTTTTCTAACCGTCATTTTGCTTGATTTCGTCATTTACGCTCAGCATGTTGTCTTTCATCATGTAAAGCCGCTGTGGAAGATTCACCGAATGCATCACGCCGATCTCGACATAGACGTCACTACAGGCGCACGCTTTCATCCCTTCGAAATAATCATTTCAATGGGAGTAAAAATTGCAGCCGTGTTTATCTTAGGTGTTTCACCTATCGGAATTGTGGTATTTGAAATTGTGCTTAATGCGAGCGCGATGTTTAATCACAGTAATGCAAAACTGGCTTTATCCATAGACCAAAAACTGCGAAACGTCATCGTTACACCAGACATGCATCGCGTGCACCATTCAGTGATAGTAAAAGAGACCCACTCAAACTTTGGTTTTTTCCTTTCAGTTTGGGACCGCTTTTTTGAGACATACCGAGCTCAGCCTAAGTTGGGTCATGATGATGTTGTTATTGGTGTGCCGGAAATTAGAGACGAAGAAGAGCAAAGATTAGATAAGCTTTTAACGCAGCCCTTTCGCTACAATAAAGAGAAGAAGTAATGGTTGAAAAAATATTGTTGGATGAAGTATGTCAACAAAACGAATAGACCAAGCCTAAACCCCAGTTAAACACTACTTCATCCTCATGATGTGTAAGAACAGATTAGTTTTCTGCTAGCTGACGCTTTTTGTTTAGCTGAGTAATACCAACAAATAAACCAACAACACCAAGCACTGCACATGCCAAAGCATTGGTGTTCATTACTTGCTGTGCCTCTATTGAGCTGTATAGAA
>NZ_JADDYG010000358.1:56269-57898 GCF_015163535.1 Vibrio sp. OPT46
TGTTAAACACTACTTCATCCTCATGATGTGTAAGAACAGATTAGTTTTCTGCTAGCTGACGCTTTTTGTTTAACTGAGTAATACCAACAAATAAACCAACAACACCAAGCACTGCACATGCCAAAGCATTGGTGTTCATTACTTGCTGTGCCTCTATTGAGCTGTATAGAAAAGCAAAGCTGAAGAAAGTGGTGGCAAAGCTCAAACCTGTCAGTACGCTGAAACCAGCAAAACTGGCCAAGTCTTTAAAATCGTTCATAACGAGTCCCTGTTTACAATCCTTAATCGAGTGTTGTGAAAATAATAATTAACGAAATATTTGGCGCGATTGACTATGTTTTCGCGCATTCCATAACCAGATAGATACCCCAAATGAGAACCCTAAAAACAGTGTCTTCATTTGTAGGGCGACGTTGTTATCTAATATTTCTAATGTATAGTGAGCGTGGGAACTAAAGATAACATTGGTTATAAGAATCAATAACATAACGACTAGGCCAGAGCGGCGATGCTTGACCAATAGATACGCTGCTAATAAGTCCAATAGTCCCAAAGCGCTCCAATACATATTCAACCAGCGTGGCGCAAAATCGTAAGGTAAAAAGCCACCAACAATGTTGTCATAAAGATGAACCACTCCGCCAACTGTCATAAAAAGGCATAAGAGAAACACGACGAATTTATCCATTACCGTTTCCTTATCTGAATGAATGAGCAAAGCATATAGAAGTCACTTAAACATTTGTAATCTCATCGCCATTTTTGAGATCGACAGTGCCATTATCAACACGATGAGAACAGTAACGGCTACTCTACCTTCTTTATTTGCTTCTAGTAGAAGCATAGTGTTTGCTTTGTCATTGTCCCAAATCCGCCAATGCAACGACAGAATCCTCCTTTAAATCACGCCTTGGTTTAGCAACTCTCGTACCTTTTCCAGCCCGCGCTGAAACACAGTATGTGCATTCGCGGGAAGGCCGCTCTCGACATCGTGCCAGAAGAACGCGAAATCATGTCCACCATCGTCTTGCGTATGAAACAGCCATGAATTAGCGAGATCAGCACACTCACACAAAACAAAATGCCATGCTTGATTTTGAAAGCCACTGTCCCATGAGCATAAATATCGTGCGGAACGAACATGTGTGATACCAGACTCCTCAGCGAGCTCCCGCTTGGCCGCTATGATGTAACTCTCATCAAACACTTCAACAGTGCCCTTGACGAGCTGAACACCCGCCAACGGATGTTTAAAAAGTAGGATCTCTTGATTTTGATTACGTAGAACGACGGGGCAAACTTTATCGACCACAAAACCACTCCTTCTTATGGCTTTAGCTTTCTCTGGATATAAAAAAATCGCATGAAGCTGCATGATTCATTCCTTTGAATTCTGGCGACATTCTAGTCAACGAGTCCCTCGAACAAAGCATTAACATCACGTTGTGATAACTAAACCCTTTAGAAATGAACGAGATGAGATGTAACTCACTTTTGCGATGCAAATAGGAGCCATTAAATGAGTAGCCGTAGTAAATTACCACCTTCTAAAGAAGGTGGCTTTGTATGAGCCCCCTAAAAGGGGGCCTTTGTTTCGTCCAGCGCCAATTGCTGCTGCTCTACTCGCTC
>NZ_JADDYG010000358.1:57908-65157 GCF_015163535.1 Vibrio sp. OPT46
ACAAAAAAGCAGAACCGAGGTTCTGCTTTTAGTCGGTGGAAACATCTCATTTACTTGGTCTGATGAAGCTCATACTTGTGCAGCATTGCTTGCTGGTGCCCAGCAATTTCCGCCACTTGCTCAGAACTCTCAACCATAGACTCAAGCTGCAGCTTTGTGCGTTCGCCAAGATCAGAAATATGTGTGATGGATTGAGATACATCTGCCGTCGCTCGTTCTTGTTCTTCTGTAGCAACTGAGATTTGCTCAACACGTTCTTGAATGTGCTTAACCGCGAGGTTGATATCAGAGAATGTCGATTTCACTTCATTGCTGGACTGTAGCGCGTGGGTCATTTCTTCTCTTGAATCATTAACTGCTTGGCGCGAGCGCTCTGCGGCAGTAATAAGCTCGCTCATCATTTCTCGGATGTTCGTAGTTTGTTGAGAGGTATCACTTGCAAGTTTGCGAACTTCATCAGCGACAACCGCAAATCCACGCCCTTGCTCACCAGCACGGGCAGCCTCTATTGCCGCGTTGAGAGCAAGTAAGTTGGTGTTGTCCGCGATCCCACTGATCATATCCACCATTTCACGAATCTGTTTAACACGCTGGTCTAGCTCTAACATTGACTGTTCATTTACATCCAAAGAGCTTTCTAATGACTCCAAACGTTCGCGGTTTTGTTCCACGACTTGAACCCCTTTTTCAGTGTGTTGGGTTGCAAGGAGCGAGTCCTGTGAAGATGCATTTGTCACCATTGCTATTTCACGAATAGAGGCTTCAAGCTGCGTTATGGTCGTGATCATACTCGACAACGCTTCATTTTGTGTTGCCAACCCATCACTTGTTTGTTCGGCTGCACTGTGGCTTACTTCTGCCGTCTGATAAAGCGTTTCACAATTGCGCGTCACCGTTTGAATGGAGTCATGTGTGGAATCGATTACTTGATTCAACTTTCGTGCTACTTCTTTCAGCTCATAGGGGCCGACTTCTTCTGCCTTGTCACGAAAATCATGTTCGGTAAGTGCTGAAAGACGCGTTAGTACATTCCTTAACCCTCGGTTTGTCCATGACTTGAGACTAAACCAAGTAACCAGAATAATAAAAGAAATCACACACGCCGCAAACACGAGCACAACGCTCACCGATTCAATGGTCTCGTTGACCACCCGCTCTTTTTCATCGATCAACTGACCAGCGGTTTGGGAGATTTGATCAAGTAACCGCATGGTTTCATCCGCAAGCATCGAAGCCTGTTTAAACTCTGAACGTTGCAATTCCCCTTGTTCTAGTTTGGCGAGGATCAAACGCAGCACGCCCTTTTCACTAAAGCCTTGTTTCACCATCTCATATGGTGCGGTTAAGCTTGCATATTCACTTACTTCAGGATGGAAAGATTGGAAGTCTTCATAGGCGAGTTTAATACCTGCTATGCGATTTCGCATTTCTCGGTATTCTTTTTCGGCTTCGTTTAATTCTGAGTGCATCATCATGACTAAGAACGTACTTTCCATTGAGCTTGCAGAAGCAATGAAACGGTTAGCGGCATCGCTCGACTCAGGATTATCAGCACTAAGAAACGAACTGATTCGATTCATTTCCGGACCGATAGAGCTAAGCCCATAGCGAAACCCACCAACAGCGGCATCAATATCCATTTGAATTTGTATCACCGAAGATTGCTTCAACAAAATGGACTGCGTGATGTTATGTAAACGCGCTAGTTTGGTGTCTAACTCCTCCGAGAGTTGCTGAGCTACACCAGACGCTTTCACAACCAAAGTTGTGCTTTGAGTTGCAAGAGAGTCGATTTGCTCTTTTATGAGAGGCAACTCTTTCGGCTCAGTAATCTGCATACCATGGTTGAGTAGCTTAACCATCTCCAATACATTCCTGGTTAACTTTGCGTTTGCCATCGCGATTGGTAATGCTTTTTGCGACAAGTCTTCAAATTGTTCCCCTACCTGTTCCATTCCTTTGAAACTTGAGACAGAAAGGGCTATAACAAGAGCAATGATAGTTAAAAATGTTGCACTGACAGCCTGAATCAGTGAAAGTGATGTGCGTGAGCGTTTTCGCTTTGCCATAATCAATTTTTATTCTTTCTTAAGGTTGAATCGGTTCTGCAGTGATTCCGTCACATTTGTGAGACAAAACCGTGATTTGCAGCCCATACTATGGATTGGTTATGACACTAATATTTCAGTTGTGAGTCATAGAGATGACAGGTGGTGATTTGCGTCGAGTATATTTTCCTTTGATAATCAGTGTGCTACTAAGCGCCTGCTCTTCTGGGCCTGAGCCTAGTGAGCAAGCACAGGTGACAACACCTACAAATCAGCTATTGTCGGACAACCCTGACTTGTTCGACTTTTACACAGAGTGGCACGGCACGCCTTATCGCTTAGGCGGGACACAGAAATCTGGAATTGATTGCTCAGCATTTGTACAAAAAGCGTTTATTGAGGCTTATCAGCTCTCGTTACCAAGGACAACGAAGCAGCAATCAAAGCAAGGTGTGGAGTTAAGTTGGACGGATGCCAAGCAAGGGGATCTAGTGTTTTTTAAAACAAGACGTACAACTTATCATGTCGGAATTTACTTGGGTAACAAGCAGTTCATGCATGCATCGACGTCTAGAGGTGTGATTATTTCAAGAATCGACAACCCATACTGGGCATCTAAGTTTTGGCAAATAAGAAGAGTTACAATGTAACTCCTCTCACTCTTTAACCGGACATTGCTGTAAGTTAAAACAATATCAGTCGTAAGTCGCAACAGCATTATCGAACAGATTTTTGACCAGAGCGATGTATTCATCAAGGAACGTGATCTGTTCATTGGTCGCTTTTTTATGCCATACCCCAGCCAATATCTCACCAAGATCTTCAACAACTGCATCAGCCTCTTTCAACAATTTGAAGCGTACGCTCGAGTGAAGTTCTGGATTTTGCTCAAAAATCGCCATGATGTTTGAAGCCACCATATCGGTGACAACATCTTCGATGCTTTCGGATCCAGTGTCGCCAATTTCGGTCGTAAAAATATCTAGATTTAGAGACAAGTGCTCGATAAGAGCGAGATATCCATCGGTTTCTAAAACCACTGTTTTTCTCCGTTTATTGCAAGCCTTCGAAGCTGAAAGCAGAATAGTTTCAATAGTAAGACATGCCGAGAAAATTTCATTAACTTATTTCATATTAACAAACATTCACGAACCAACTGGATGATTTTCAAACAATTGAGCTTTGCTTCACTGAATTCGGATACAGGGTTTCTTCAAACCTTTTTATATTTCAGTCATTTTCATGCAAACAGGTTTGGTTACGACCATTTTCTTTTGCACGATACAGCGCAGCATCGGCACTCTTTAACCATTGAGTGTGAGTTTCAAAATAAGGCTTATACTCGCAAACACCAATACTTATCGTGTAATTAATCAAAAAATCTTCCACTTTCACGATCTCTTGCTCAATTCTTTTGCGCAAACGCTCTGCGAAATAGCAAGCTTGCTCCTGGTTTGTGTGAGGAAGTAGTACCGTAAACTCTTCACCACCAAAACGACCGCAGATGTCACTGCTTCTTGCTGTTTTTCTCAACAAGGCAGAGGTTCGACGAATGACTTCGTCCCCTGTCGGGTGACCATAAGTATCATTCACCTTCTTAAAGTGGTCGATATCGAATATTACTAATGAGCATGGTCCGTCGATAACTTTTAAGTGAGCAAACTCATCTTTCAATGATTGCTCCCAATAAGCGCGATTAAATAAACCTGTTAAACCATCTTTGCGACTGATTTCCGACAAATGTTGATTTGTTTCTTTCAAATGAATGCGATTTCTCGCAGTTTCAGAAACATCATTGACTTGAATCGCTATGTGGCTGACCTCTCCTGAAAGCCCAATTAACGGCGTGATCACGATATCTTGATACATAAAATCACTGCTGTTTGAAACCGGAGAAAAATTGTTGAACTTAAAAAGGTACGGTCGGTTTTCCCAGCTAGAAAAAGAACGAGTTTCCAGATCGGCGGCAGCTTTTATCTTGGTTTCTAGCCAAGTTCTTGGCAGCTCTTCAAAATGCTCAAATAAACATTCACCAAGAATTTCTTGTGATAGAACGCCACTGTATGACTGCATAAAACTGTTCCACACACACACTTTATACTCTTGATCCAAAACAATAAGCCCTGAATCCATCGTATCGAGAATTTGTGTGACCCAATGAAAGTCTGCTATGTCCAGCGTGATATCGGACATTAGATTAGCTCCATGATTTCATAGATTATTTCTACGGATGGCTTATCAATTAAAAACAGTACCTCGCACTCGAAATCGAGCGCTTCTGCCATGTAGGTGTATTCAATAGTAAAGAGCTCGCCCAACTCGCCTTGCTCTTCACAATAAGGTGTTAAGGTATCCACAATGCCTGGCTGACGAAGTGAGAATTGCTTGTCGAGTTGATCGCCTAACGACGTGAGAAATGACGAAACCAGTAGGTTAGAGATATTCAAGATGATTTCATTATGAGGCGTAAACTCAAGAAGGTAACCTAATTTTTCCCCAATCTGATTGATATCCCTACCACGTAAGCACACCAGTGCCTCCCCGTGAATACCACCACCGACAAACCTCTGCGCTACCGCAACGGAACTGTCACGCCCAACCACATCAACCAGTGTCATATGAAGCTCGCCGTAGGACAAAGGTCCAACATGAGGAACAGGAAGTTGGATGAACTCATGTAAATGGTCGGCCATAATCGCAGCCCCTTTACCAAGGGCAATGTTCGCAATTTCACGGAATTTGGCTAGTAAGGAAAGCTCTTCGCAACCCTGGTTTTTAGAATCAACCGAATGACTAGGTTTGAACGCATAATGCAGTCCTAATTGTTCGTATAGTGGTAGCACCTGCTCTTCTGTCAGAGGCTTAGCGATAAAAGCTTGAGCACCAAGATCGAGACAGCGCTGTTTTGCCTCTTGTTGAACATCTCCAGAAATAATGACGATTTTGGTCGGGTACTGACTAACAGGTAATGATTCGAGGACCTCAAAACCATCCATTATGGGCATCGTTAAATCGAGAAACAAAATATCGATATTTTGCTCAGCAAGAATATTAAGCGCCTCATAACCATCTTGCGCTTCAATAAGATGTAATGATGTATCTTGTACGATAGAACGCGCAATAAGCTTTCTTGCAACAGCTGAGTCATCACATATCAGTATTTTCATGCCACCAATGGAACTAACGTCAAAAAAATCATAATACCTGTTGTAAACGTTCATCTCCATATGCTAAGCCAACAAATCAGAGGCTTATAAGCGATTTGATTCACATTTATACAAATTGACTACACTAAGAGGAAGGTTTCTTTACTAAGTATGCTCAACATAGCGCCAACTCCCTGCTATTTATCCTAAACTATTGGTGGTCAAATAGATTCGCGAGGTTTTGTATGTGGCAAGCAATATCGCAACAGCTTTCTGATACTTTATTGTTCGATTACCAGATCACGGAAAAAGTAAGGCTGTCTGGTGGGGATATCAGTGAAAGCTACATGATCAATGATGGCGAGCAACGTTATTTTGTGAAAATTAACGATCGCGAGTTTTTGTCTAAATTTGAGGTAGAAGCTGAAAGCCTGCATCTTTTGCGTGAAACATCCACCCTATTTGTACCTGAGGTGGTATTGGTTGGTAAAACCAAAAATGCCTCATTCCTAATTCTTAACTACCTTCCAACGAAACCATTAGAAGATGGTCCCAACAGCTTTAAATTTGGGCAGCAATTAGCTCACCTACACCAGTGGGGCGAGCAAAAAGAGTTTGGTTTTGATACCGACAACTATCTCGGTTCGACTCTACAGCCCAACAAATGGCACAAGAAATGGTGTGTATTCTTTGCTGAGCAACGCATAGGTTGGCAATTACAGCTCCTTAAAGAAAAAGGCGTCACCTTGGTTGATATCGATGACTTTATCGACGTCGTAAAACAGCGGCTAGCAAACCATGCTCCGGAACCTTCTTTGTTGCATGGCGATTTATGGAATGGAAATGCGGCACTCACTGCATTCGGTCCTATCTGTTACGATCCTGCGTGCTATTGGGGGGACAGGGAGTGTGATATTGCGATGACGGAGCTTTTTGGTGGATTTCAACCAGAATTTTATCAAGGCTACGAATCGGTTATGCCACTTTCTTCAAGCTATGAAGAGCGTAAAGATATCTATAACCTTTACCATGTTCTCAACCATTGTAATTTGTTTGGCGGCCATTACTTGGAACAGGCTCAACTGGTTATTAATAAAATCATTTCTTATTAATTTGGAAGCCACTGCATATTTCAAGATGTAAAATCTCGAGGCACATCACTACAGAAAATCACCCTAAGCTCAAGGTTGAGTTTGGGGTCAAGTTTTGTACTTATTTCGACTCAATTAGCAACAACTCTGCCTAATATCAAAGGAGACTTAACTTTGGATTGTGCCTATTTTCCTTGTAGGCAAAGTAAGTAAAGGGCTGTACTTCATTGATGAATAGTGTGTTTAAAAGCCCTGCGAGATTAGGAGTTGTTGTATGAAAAATTATACCGAAAGGTATGTAAAGTGCCCGCATTGCGGACACTCTATCGGCATTACATTGGATGCAAGTAATGGTGACCAAGAGTTTTATGATGATTGCCCAGCTTGTTGCCACGCTATCCACCTAAATATGCGAGTGGATGAGTTACAAGATAAGGTCGAACTATTTATCGATGACAATTACGAATAACAGCTCGAGCATGTGAACATCAGAAATATAAAAACGCTTAAGTAAATTACCACCTTCTAAAGAAGGTGGCTTTGTATGAGCCCCCTAAAAGGGGGCCTTTGTTTCGTCCAGCGCCAATTGCTGCTGCTCTACTCGCTCTTGCTTCTCTTGATGTCTTACATATCGGCGTATTATTTCTTCATTGATTCCAACACTATCGACAAAATAGCCTCTTTGCCAAAAGTGATTACCCCAAAGCCTGTTCTTCCTAAGGTGAGGAAACTTGATTGTATCTACTCATGTTATTTGTCCTCTTCGAATTCTGGAAAAATCAAAGATGCATTTAGCATGAGTAGATTTACAGGCAAAGCCGAAGCGGATGATAACCACCTACTGAAGTAGGTGGTTTAGGGCTGAAAACAAAAAAGCAGAACCGAGGTTCTGCTTTTAGTCGGTGGAAACATCTCATTTACTTGGTCTGATGAAGCTCATACTTGTGCAGCATTGCTTGCTGGT
>NZ_JADDYG010000358.1:65167-70194 GCF_015163535.1 Vibrio sp. OPT46
ATGAAAAAGGAGCACTAGGCTCCTTTTTCTCATTCTAAAGCTGTTTTGCTGCAAGAACGCGCTCAACAGTATCAACAATTGTTTGAGTCTGAGGATCAAACTCAATATTAACACGCTCCCCTACTTGTCTCACTCCGAAAAGCGTTCGCTGCAAGGTTTCTGGAATTAGGTGTACTGAAAAACGACACGCTTCAACTTCACCAATAGTTAGCGAGCAGCCATCTAAACCAATGTAACCTTTCGCTAATACATATTTCATTGATTCTTGCGGCAGTTGGAACCAAATCGTGCGGTTATTGGGCGTATCGATGATATCGACAATATCTGCCGTCAAACTAATATGACCAGACATGCTATGTCCGCCTATTTCGTCACCAAACTTAGCCGCGCGCTCAATGTTTACGCTATCCCCTTCCACCAGCCGACCTAAATTAGTAAGAGCCAATGTCGCTTGCATTAAATCAAAACTGGTAAGGTTGCCTTCGATCTTAGTCACAGTTAGACAACATCCGTTGTGTGCAACGGATGCACCAATTTCTAACCCTTTACAAAGTTCATCGCTTAACTCGACAACGTGCGTTTGAAAGCGTTCTTTTTTATCAATTTTAACGACCTTCGCCGTACCCTGAACTATTCCTGTAAACATTTCTTTTTACCTATTGATTTAATACCAACTGTAGTCGAAGACTAAGCCCTAAACACTGCGCTACAGGTCGGAAATAAAGACCTCAGGCGATAAAGCCATGGCTTAATGAACACTGGTTTGTTCTCATGCATGCTTCAACATTACCATGATTCGCTGCTGTTCTCAGTAAAAGCGTATCCTTAGCGTGGAGAGCGTCCAGTCAGTGTTATCGACTATTCACTACCTAGCTATGGAATATAAACATACAATTGTTTATCATTTGCGCGGAGTTTCTCCGAGGCATTTTTTCACCTTATCGTGACTAAAATCAACCATCAGATCCGTTCACCACATCTTTTGCCCTCGAGTACTCTCATTCTTTCAACTTATTGTTCCGCTCTGGAGTATTTTTCGTGCATCGCTATAAAGAAGAAGCATCAAGTCTTATCAAATTGGCGACCCCGGTATTGATCGCATCTGTCGCTCAAACTGGTATGGGGTTTGTTGATACCGTAATGGCTGGCGGCGTTAGCGCCACCGACATGGCTGCGGTTTCTGTCGCTTCAAGTATTTGGCTACCATCCATTTTGTTTGGGGTGGGTTTATTAATGGCATTGGTCCCTGTTGTCGCACAGTTAAATGGCTCTGGTCGTCGAGTGAAAATCCCGTTTGAAATTCAGCAAGGCGTCGTTTTGGCATTGCTGATCAGTGTGCCGATAATTGCAGTCCTGCTTCAAACCCAGTTTATTCTCGGGCTGATGGATGTTGAAGCACTGATGGCTGAAAAAACGGTGGGATACATTCATGCCGTTATATTAGCAGTACCCGCTTTTTTACTTTTCCAAACGCTTAGAAGCTTTACGGATGGTATGTCATTGACGAAACCGGCAATGGTTATTGGCTTTATCGGTTTGCTGCTCAACATTCCTCTAAACTGGATTTTCGTGTACGGCAAGTTTGGTGCACCTGAATTAGGCGGTGTTGGCTGTGGTGTAGCAACCACGATTGTTTACTGGGTCATGTTTGCCATGCTATTGCTGTATGTGATGACATCAGAGCGATTGAAAAGCATCAACCTATTTGGAGAATGGCATCGCCCACAATGGAAAGCGCAAGTTCGTCTATTCAAGCTCGGCTTTCCTGTTGCAGCAGCGCTGTTTTTTGAAGTGACACTGTTTGCTGTTGTTGCACTGCTCGTTTCACCACTGGGTCCTATCATTGTGGCAGCGCATCAAGTCGCGATTAACTTCTCCTCGTTGGTATTTATGCTACCAATGAGTATTGGTGCAGCAGTAAGCATTCGTGTCGGCCATCGACTTGGTGAAGAAAACGTCGATGGCGCGCGCGTAGCGTCACGAGTCGGCATTATGGTTGGTCTAGCATTGTCCGTTCTCACAGCGATTTTAACCGTCTTGTCTCGTGAGTGGATCGCCGAGCTTTATACTAGCAACCCAGAGGTAATCACTCTAGCGATGCACCTGCTCGTGTTTGCCGCTGTTTATCAATGTACGGATGCGGTTCAAGTGATCGCAGCTGGTGCATTACGCGGCTATAAAGACATGCGAGCCATCTTCAACCGTACTTTTATTGCTTATTGGATTCTTGGCTTGCCAATTGGTTACGTCCTTGGCCGTACAGACTGGATTGTTGAGCCAATGGGAGCACAAGGCTTCTGGCTTGGTTTTATCATCGGCCTATCTTCTGCGGCCTTTATGTTAGGCGTCAGAATGCGTTGGATGCATCGCCAAGAGCCAGAAGTGCAATTGAACTTTTCAGTTCAATAAAAAGTAAAAAAAGCCAGCATCCGCTGGCTTTTTTGATCGAATAATCACACGGTTGAGTATACTTATAACAAGATTACAAAGCGGTTGATTTTGCTCTCTAGACAACGGATACGAAGTTAGAAAAAAGGATATTTGTGCGGTCTATTTTATTGTTCTTAATCATGATTCTTAATGGTTGTGATAACTGGTTCAATCCAGAGAACGCCATGTTTGATAAGTATCATCAACGTGTAGCCAATGTATTGGACGTTCCTGCTATTCCAATAACACTACAGTCTACGGTAACGATTCCTGCGAAACGCGTTTTGTTCGAGCCATTGCCAAGGCTATCTATTGGCCTGCTAGAGAGCTATCAATTACGACAGTGCGGACTCTTTAATTTACTTGCCGAGAAAAACTCACAACTTGGCAAGGTGCAGGATGCCTTTCATGATTTTGATTATCAAACTGCCCTTTTAAGAGTCATGCATCGATGTTTATCCGAGTTTCCACTTAGCGATGAAGAACGCGCGACATTGACAGAGCTTTACTCAACCAAGTGGCAACATTTAGACATTCATCTCGACAACTTACTACTCGTAAGTGATGCCATGCAGAAGCAACTAACTGCCTCTGATTGGCTATCTCAAGACACGACGAATGATATTGCACGCATTAACGATGTCTATCGTATTTTCAGCGAAATGTATGATTTACCCCACCGCGCGGTCTCACGTCTACCCGATGTGGAAGTTACGCAATATCAAGAAGAGTTAGAGAAATCTCGTTTACTCGGACGACTTTACTATTCAATGGTAAACACATCCCTTTGGTTAAAAGCGACAACTCAGCTACTTGAGCAGAACCAGAGCAATGTATTGTGCGGGCCGAAAAGAGACACCACCCAGTTCCGCTACTTAAGAAATGTCTTTCAATCCATTTACGTTGAAGAAGTGCAACCTTATTTGGCTTATTTAGACAGTACCTATCAACAACTTAATGATGGTGCCACTTTGGTGGAGAACCGTATGCAACTCCATGGTCACCAGTATGGCATCATTGAGGCACATAGGACATTTAGGCAAGAAACCCTAAACCACGTTCAGTTTTGGCAGGGTCTCTTCAAACGATGTGGCGTAACCGTTGGCAACTAGTAAGTGCAGAGCGTTCTATTCCTTCAGCCTTTCACGCAAGAATCGAGCAAAACGTGGTTTACCAGTATGTGTAAAACCGTTATATCTAAATGTAATGGTTGAACCAATTTTCGGAGGCTGGCGACGCACTTCATCGGTAAATCCGCTACCGATGTAAAACTCAATGCCATTTGGTAAGCGAACTAACATTGCTCCCATCATACCTAATAAGCGCCCTGTTCCTGGCTTATAACCCACAACTAACGCTTCATCATCTGCGTATCGTTTTAGTTTAAGCAAATCACTACCGCGTCCAGCCTGATAGCGGCTTGATACCTTTCGCAACATCACCCCTTCACCGTCGGATATTGAAATTTTATCCAACTGTGTAAACAGATGAGCTTCATTTTGAATCGCTCGGTGCTCGACATATTTGATATGAGGCTGGTCGACTTCAAGCACTAAATCTTTGATGTTGTAATAACGCTTCCGATAATCACCAGCGGAATATGGCATATCAAAGATCATAAAGTCGATGTGTCGCCAAGCAGACTCTACAGGAGTTTTATCTAATACCGTTTGCTGAACAAGATGGAAGTTACCTCTCCCAGCCCAAAGTTCACCGTCCAACGGATAATCAGGCAAAGGTCCTGTAAACCAATCTGGGGCGTAGATTCGATTACCATTTCTCGTCACGAGATGTTGCCCAGTCCAATAAGCGCGAACACCATCAAGTTTTTCGCTATACCAATATTCAGACACATCAATGCCATCCTGATAGCTTTGTGCAAGAGAAACTGGTGGTGCGAGAGACGTATCCGCTTGAAGCTGTGAAGACGCTGCCATAACAGCCAGCGCAATTAATGTCATTTTTAATGGCATAAGAAGACCTTGTACAAAAAATCGTCTTTATTGAAACGTAAGTCCTCTCGATGACCTATTTATTACTAGTCATTCTTCGACTCATAACAATCAACATTAGTAATAATTTGCAAAGATAATCATAAACTTTAGACAGGTTTTGCATTTAGTCGTTACACGTTATTCACGTAAGGCGGATGGTTCGTCAATCGAGCTGGAATCTAATCATGACGAGCCCCCAGCTCTAACGACTTCTTTCGGCTCAACACCTCTTATAAGCAAACCATTTCTCTGTACGTTTTTGATTCTCAATTTGAGAATCAGTCCTTTCTCAAATTGAACAATATCATTAACAATATTTAACTATTTGATTTTTAATTAATTTCAAATTGGCACGTTACCTGCTCTATATCCAATTAGAAAAACAAACGGAGACAGAGTCATGGAACTACGCAAACTAGAAATCAATCAAGACAAGTTAGCCATTGAGTTTTTTGGTGACTTAGATGCAAGCGGCTGTCGACAAGCACAACATCACATTGATGAGGTAATTCACAACAATCATCACAAAGAAGTCGAAATTAACCTACAGCACGTCCAATTTCTTGATTCTTCAGGGATTGGTGCCATTGTTTACTTATATAA
>NZ_JADDYG010000358.1:70204-74926 GCF_015163535.1 Vibrio sp. OPT46
AATTGAACAATATCATCAACAGCGCTTAAACTTTTGATTTTTAAATAGTTTAAAATTGGCACGTTACCTGCTCTATATCCAATTAGAAAAACAAACGGAGACAGAGTCATGGAATTACGCAAACTAGAAATCAATCAAGACAAGTTAGCCATTGAGTTTTTTGGTGACTTAGACGCAAGCGGCTGTCGACAAGCACAACATCACATTGATGAAGTAATTCACAACAATCATCACAAAGAAGTCGAAATTAACCTACAGCACGTCCAATTTCTTGATTCTTCAGGGATTGGTGCCATTGTTTACTTATATAAGCGTCTAGTTGAACGTGAAAGAAGCATGAGTATTGAAAACGTATCAGGCCAACCTTTAGAAATCATGAGCTTGCTTCGTATCAACCATGCCATTCCCGTTAACTCAAAAGGACACTAAAAATACCGGTTTAAACGGAGGTTGGCATGGTAAATCTTATACGACGATATGCATTAAGCGGTCTTGTTGTCGGCATGTTTGGTTGTTCGTCGTTTGACTACCCAGAACACGGAAAAGGTGGCTTGGCGGAAAGCTATCAAGATATCTCGATCGAGAATTATCAGTTTTCCCCAGTGATGCCTGACGAGCCTTTAGGTCCAGAACATGGGTTAAGGTTTGATTGGCAACTGACCAAGTTACATCTAGACGCACTAATCCAAGAGGGCGCGCGCTGGTGTTTTCCTGCGGCAGTTGTTCAGGCCCTTGAAAAACAAAATAGAATTGCGCGCGAGTTAGAAGGTGGGCTTTTTCTCGACGCTGCCAACGACCTTGTGATTCAGCGTCGACGCTTAAACCAGCTCGAACAACAACTCGACTACGTACTGAGCCAAACCACTTGCACACCGCCCGATGATATTGAAGCGCTGCGTAGCGACCTAAACATAGTCGCGGATATCTATGCACTACTTAATATCGACAACCAGTTTGCTGTCGATTCAGCTGAAATCAACCCGAAGTACATGGGACATTTGGCAGAAGCAGCCTACATTTTACGTGACCACCCTAACCTATCTCTTGTAGTAACGGGGCATGCGGATGCAACTGGAACCCCCGATTACAACCAGAAACTTGCTCAAGCGCGTGCAGAACAAGTAAAGCGTTACCTAACCGTATTTGGTATCACTTCAGAGAGAGTCACTACCAAATCTGTCGGAGATAACCTGCCACTCTATGAAGGTGAAACATCCGCCGTGCGTTTAACTAATCGTCGAGTAAGCATCGAGGTTATTAGCCCTAATTCAGATAGCGATAGCTCAATAAACCGCAACCCAACGGCAGGAGGCGCGCTATGAACACGATGAAACCATTTATCCTCTTAATGTTGTTGTGCCTGGTCGCGTGGGTACCTTCTTCCATAGCGGATGAGAGCAATACTGTTAAGGTCGGTGATTTAATACAGATTAACTTACCTGGAGAGGCGTCGTTAAACCAAGGGTTTCAGGTTGATCGTCGTGGACGAATTAATTTACCAGAAGTCGGCCCTGTATTAGTGGCCGGCTACAATGAACAACAACTCCAAGACGTGATTATCGACAGGCTAAAGACCGTGTATCGTGACGTTAACAACGCTCGAGTTTTTATTAAACAGCAACAGTTGTTAGTGTCCGTTCAAGGCTACGTGGTCAAACCCGGTGAATATACCTTACCTTCTGGGTCCAACATTCAAATGTTTGTGTACGAAGCTGGAGGCCTGCGCGCAGGGGCTCAGCTTGATAAAATGATCGTGAAACGTGGAAATAAAAACATTGAATTTGACTACAAACGCTTCCTTGATACGGGGGACAATAGCCAGCTGCCAAAACTAGAATCACTGGATGTCTTATTTGTCCCCGCTTCCCCACTCGTAGGGAATATTGAGCAAGAGTTTGATGCAGCAAAACTCGCGAATTCAGGTGACAGCGCAGATTCCGCTCGTGCAATCAAAGTCTTTGGTGAAGTCAACGCACCTGGCTCGTTCTCATACAAGCCAAACACCACGCTAGTTGATGTCGTAATGCGAGCTGGCGGCGTGACACGATATGCCAGTGTTGAGCAAATTCGCGTGATAACAAACAATAACCCAACCATGTTTAACCTGAAAAAGTACCTTGATACTGGAGACCAAAGCCTACTGCCAGAGATACTGCCAGGTGCCACCATCTTTGTCCCAAAACAGGAAGAAGAAATCAAAGCAGGTGCAAATGTGGTTTACGTGATGGGTGAAGTCGCCCATCCTGGGGCATACGAAGGCAAGCAAGGCGCTAGCTTCATGGATATCCTCGCCAACGCTGGCGGGCCCACTCGCTACGCAGAATCTCGCCAAATTCGCGTTATAAAAGCCGATGGCAAAGTCATCAAATTCGATCTTACCGCGCATACAGAAGGACTATCTTCAGCCAGACCACCAAATGTTGGACCAGGAGACGCGATTTTCGTACCGGAGAAAACCGATTTCAATGAGAAGTCTTGGTTAAAAGTAGCACCTAGTCGAGCGGTCGCAGTGATGGGAGAAGTTGTTCGCCCTGGACGCATCGAGTGGTCAGACGAAATGGATTTGATTGATCTGCTTGCACACGTTGGAGGCCCAACTCGACGAGCTGATACCACCAAAATTGAAGTCGCCAATAACGGTCAAATGACACAATTTGACTTAGACCAATACATTCTGGATGGCTCGCCAACATCAAGCCTACCTCGAGTTTCCGCTGGTACAGTCGTAAGGGTACATGCATTGCCTGACGACCCATCCGATAATAAATCGCAATGGGTAAGCCAAAGCTCTGACGCATCAATATACGTTTTCGGACAGATCAATGCACCTGGGCGCTATCGTTTCACCGAAGATATGCATTTTCTGGATATTTTGTCTGCCGCCGACGGACCGACAATGGATGCAGATATTCACAACATCCGTGTCACACACCGAGGCCTAGGTTATGCCAAAGTGAGTAAATTGAATTTATCGATGTACTTTGAAACAGGCGATGAGTCAATTCTGCCCCACGTTCGTCCTGGTGATACCATTTACATTCCAGAAAAAAACAAAAACTGGTTAGATCGTTCAAAAGAGTCCACGGTACGCGTATTAGGTGAAGTAAGAGCCCCAGGGCGATACGTATTCAATGACAACATGACAGTGCTTGATCTGTTAGCGGAAGCAGGAGGACCAACTGACAATGCCTACCTTGAAAAGATCAGTGTGGTCAATATGTCTTGCTGCCAAGGCCAAGCCCGAACATTTGATTTGGTGAACTTTAGTAAAACAGCCAACATTTATGAGCTGCCAGTCATTCGCGCAGGCGACACGATTTACATTCCCCATAAAGACGAGAGCTTTGTTGAAAAAGCGAGGGCAGGATTAAGAGATATTTTACAAATCACCACAACCATCGTGTTAATAGGAGCGTTGTAATGACTATTCCTGCAACTCACGCTGAGATTGAGCAAATTTATCTTCAGAGTGAACAGAAAGGCCACAAAACGATTTGTGTTGTGGGTTGTAAATCTGAAGATGGTGTCACTTCCGTGGCGTCATCTCTTGCAGAGCGCTTGGTTTTAGCAGGCCACAATACTTTGTATGTAGACCTTAACTTATTCAAACCCGCTTATCACACTGTTCACGAATTTGATGATGACGAGAAGGTTGGCCATTTGATCACACGAGAGAATACACATCAAACTTTAGTCGGCCTCCCTGCTCCATCTCTCGCCAGCACTCAGTTAGCGTACCGAGACCCAACAACGCTGAAACAAAACATTGCACAATGGTTAACGCAGTACGAGCGCGTCGTGATAGATACATCACCACTTCTCAGTGTCAACCGAAGCAATATTGCGCCTCAAGTGATTGCTGGCGTATGTGATGCTACTTTGTTAGTAGCGCATTATGGCTCTACGACTGCAACCCAGCTCGAGCAAGCCAAAAAGCTACTCGATGCTAGCGATGCAAACTTGATTGGTTCTGTACTGAACATGAAGCACACTCCAAGCCTGAAAGATGAGTTAATCCGCCAAGTTTCCAAGCTGCGTTTCTTACCAAAAAAGTGGAAAGAAAAACTGTCTCAGCAAATTAAAAAAAGCGAACTGTTTATGTTATAGGGAGCGCTATTATGACGATAAATAACACATTGACTATCGAGCAAGAATTAGTGGATGAGCATATTCTTCAGCAAATGATCAAAGATACGTGCGCCGAAATCATCCCTACCTTGATTGAGCACTATGTCGAAGAGTCACGCGATCGCATGGAGAAAATAGAGCAAGCATTAAGCACAAAAGACCTTCAAACATTAGAGTTCGAGGTTCACACACTGGGCAGTTCTGCTCTCGCTCTAGGCAATCGAACGCTTTCAAGACAAGCAAGAATGATTGAGAAGTACTGTGTCGAAGGAAAAATACCAAAAGCATTGGAGCTTTGTGAAACACTTCCTCAACTCGCCAATGAATCGTTTGATGCGTTAGAAAAGCGAAAAGCTCAAGGGTTTGAGTAGTATCAGTGTCTTACTCCCTAGCGAAGCATCGCGTTTGATAAAGCGCGATGCCGACATCATCTCAGAAATTTAGGCTCCAAATTCAGTCACCCTCGCCAAGCCACACACCTTGAAATTATTTGGGTATAACTTAATCAATTAAAAAGTATGGATTTTTCGCAAATTTCCTACCTTGTGCTAATACTTAAATAACGCTTTTCTCAAATTGAGAATTTTCAGCACT
>NZ_JADDYG010000358.1:74936-91234 GCF_015163535.1 Vibrio sp. OPT46
ATCACCCTCGCCAAGCCACACACCTTGAAATTATTTGGGCATAACTTAATCAATTAAAAAGTATGGATTTTTCGCAAATTTCCTACCTTGTGCTAATACTTAAATAACGCTTTTCTCAAATTGAGAATTTTCAGCACTAGAGAGCTATAAACCACTCATAATGCCAAATAGTAGTGCTGACAAAAATCATAAAAAATGAAACAAACTACGTTGGGATGGGACTATGAGACCAAGGGTGTTACTGGTAGAGGACTCTACTTCACTAGCCATACTTTATAAGCAGTATGTGAAAGACGAACCTTATGACATTTTTCATGTCGAGACAGGTCGCGAAGCGATTCAATTTATTGAAAGAAGCAAACCTCAGCTCATCATTCTCGATTTGAAACTGCCCGACATGTCTGGCGAAGACGTGTTGGATTGGATCAACCAGAATGACATTCCTACGTCCGTTATTATTGCTACGGCACACGGCAGCGTCGACTTAGCCGTTAATCTAATTCAAAAAGGTGCGGAAGATTTCTTAGAAAAGCCCATAAACGCTGATCGCCTAAAAACATCAGTCGCATTGCACCTCAAACGCGCCAAATTGGAAGATTTGGTGGAAAATATTCAGTCCAAATTTGATCGCCACAACTATCATGGATTCATCGGTTCAAGCCTCCCGATGCAGGCGGTATACAAGACCATTGATGCTGTTGCGCCAACTTCTGCCAGTGTGTTTATTGTGGGAGAAAGCGGCACAGGTAAAGAAGTTTGTGCTGAAGCCGTCCACCGCCAGAGCGACCGTAAAGACAAGCCTTTTATTGCAATTAACTGTGGGGCTATTCCACGAGATTTGATGGAAAGTGAGATTTTTGGTCACGTTAAAGGGGCCTTTACTGGAGCAACAACAGATCGAAAAGGTGCGGCGACGCTGGCACATGGTGGTACGCTTTTTCTTGATGAGCTGTGTGAAATGGAACTTGAGATGCAAAAGAAGTTGCTCCGCTTTCTACAAACGGGCACTTACACTCCTCTTGGTGGCACTCGAGAAATGAAAGTGGATGTGAGAATCATTTGTGCCACTAACCGAGATCCATTAACAGAAGTAGAAGAAGGTCGTTTTCGTGAAGACTTATACTACCGTGTGCACGTTATACCTATCGATATGCCTCCATTACGTGAACGAGGAAGTGACATCGTCACGCTTGCCAAGCACTTCTTGACCACTTACGCCAAACAGGACAAAAAGAAATTCTCAACAATCGACAGCGAAGCTCAACATATCATCAAGCATTACGAGTGGCCGGGTAATGTAAGGCAACTACAAAACATCATACGTAACATTGTGGTGCTTAATAACGACGAAAAAGTCACGGTGAGCCACCTACCCGCTCAACTCACTAAAAAGTCAAAAGTTACGAAAACAACGACACCTGCGCATGTTGCTCAAGAGTCAGCAAACATTGCACCAATCACACCACCACCTGTTTATACTGAGGAACCTTCACCTTCTGCGGTCGAACCGTCGATTACCGCAGCGGAGCAGCCTGGTACACCGTCCTCTGCTGCTACCTCACCGTACTTTAACTCTGATGGAACCATTCGTCCTATGTGGCAAGTAGAGCGTGAAGCAATTCAAAACGCAATTGCGTACTGTGATGGCAACGTCCTCAACGCCGCTGTCATGCTGGAGTTAAGCCCATCTACGGTTTACCGAAAAAAACAAGCGTGGGAAGCGGATGAAATTAATCTCGAACAATCTTGATAAACCTGCCATTGGTGAAATTTGGATCTTGCTTGATAGCCGTCTATTCGGCGGCATTGAAAGTCACGTTATCGAGCTAGCTCGGGGATTAATCGCCTTTGGAAACAAAGCTCGAGTTGTGCTAACCACTGAGTATTCGCCAGCCGCTCAGATTGTACAGAAGGCAAAAGAAGCCGCGATCCCTGTGAGTTACTTAAACTATTTGTCTGGCGAGCCCAATAAAGCTTTAAAAATTAAACACCTAACAAGCGCCGTCGCCAATCACCAACCCTCAGTGGTTCACTCTCATGGTTATAAAGCGTCGATTTTGTCGCGCTGCGCCAAACTGCTCACCCGTACGTTTCCTCGTTTGATTTCAACTTATCATGCTGGTGAATCGTCCTCAGGGAAACTATGGCTATACGATTGGCTTGATAGAAGCTCAGGCAGCCTATCTGACCATTGCTTTGCTGTCAGTCCAAGTATTCAGCGCAAAGTTTTTTGTTCTTCAGAACTGCTGAATAACTTTGTTTCGATTCCCAACAGTCAACTCAACTATCAGGAGATCGCTTTTGTCGGCCGATTGAGTCAGGAAAAAGGCGCCGATCAATTTATTGAGGTAGCGAGGCTCTGTCCAACATTACAGTTTAGTGTGTACGGTGATGGCCCAGAAAAAGAGTCGCTTAATCAAACTGCCCCTTCAAACGTGACTTTCCTCGGCCATCAAACCGATATGGAAGGTGTTTGGGAAAATATCAGTGTACTTATCATTTCTTCTCGTTATGAGGGTCTTCCAATGGCGGCGCTTGAAGCCATGTCGAGAGGCATTGCCGTGATGAGCTTACGTGTAGGTCGTCTTCCAGATATTATCCAAACGGGTAAAAATGGTTTTATCGTCGAAGACATTCCCTCTCTTGCTAAATGTCTTCATGACTGGATGTCGATTGGTGAGGCGCAACAATCACTCATTCGCCAGAATGCTCGACAAACCATCATTGATGATTTCTCAGCGCAAAGTGTGATTCCCGTATTGCTACAAAAATATCAAATTGAAACGGATCACTAATCCATATTGGTTCTCAATATGAGAATGATGACTTCCAAACATAAATATCATATAAGATTCAATCACATAAACTAATGGCATATTTTGGCATCTCTATTGCAGCTCAGCAGTTAACGCAGATTAATGATGAGACAGAGGTGACTTATGACTACGCCAAAACGCATTCTATATGTTCATTATGGTGATAATTGGATTCGCGGCAGTGAAGTGGTGCTTCTGGATCTCATTTCAGGAATCGACCGCAATAAGTTTGAGCCATTCGTATGGTCAAACTGCCAACCATTAATCGATAAGTGCCAATCGCTCGGAATTGAAGCGGAACATTCAGCCTTCAATTTGGTGGGTGGTTGGAGCGCTCCACGCTGGGATATTAACGGGTGGAATAGCCTTATCAAACAAGGCTCAGCTTTGATCGAAAAGCACAGCATCGACTTGGTACACGTCAATAGCGGCGGCCCTTGTCAATGGATGTGTTTGGCTGCTCGCATGAATCATATACCACTTGTCACGCAACTTCATTGCCATTATACATTGCGCGATCGCTTCTCTCTCGGACTTCACCTCTCTCCAAAATTGATTTGCGTTAGCAAAGATGTTGGACGCGAAATTCTTCAGGACGGCTACCCGCAAAACCAACTTCATGTCGTACACAACGGCGTGTCACTTCAAGGCGTGGATACACCCATCGACATTAAAGATCGCCTCGGAATCCCATCACAGGCCTTTACCTTTCTGTCGGTGGGTTCGCTGATTAAGCGCAAAGGGTTCGACCGCCTTATTCGCGCAATGCGCATGCACAACTACCACCACCACAACCCTCACCTTGTTATTGTTGGTGACGGCGAAGAAAGAGAAGCATTGCAACAGCTTGCCGCGGATCTTGGTATCCAAGAACGAGTGCACTTTGTCGGGGAGCAACACAATGCCGGAGCGTGGATGTGTGGTAATGCAGACGCTTTTATTAGCGGCGCCTATGAAGAGGCCTTTGGTCTCGTGCTCGGGGAAGCGGCTTTAGCTCAACTGCCTATCGTGGCTCCTAAAACGGGAGGCATTCCTGAGTTGTTCGAGCATAATCACTCTGCATTGCTGTACCAGAACAGTGGAATGGCGAGCCTGTTAAACGCGATTCAACAAGTCATGCAAGACGCGGCATTAAGAAACAAGCTGGCGGAAAACGCTTACCTACATGCTAGCCAGCACTTAACGACGACTGCATCTATCAACGCTATTGAACGTATTTACGAAGGTGAACTTAATAACAACGCCATTACACCAATGCCAATGACTCACTGCATGAAGCCTCTTTCACGCTGGTTGAGCATCAATTGAGGAGCCCGGTCATGAAACGTGTATTGATGTTCGACGCCATCCCAATGCAAGGTGGATCCAAAATCGCGAATGCAGAGCTCCTTAAGCAGTGCGATAAGCTGAACGTGATTGGTTATCTACTCACTACAAATCCAGAGCATTGGGCGTCACTGCTTAGTGATACACCGCGTGTGCAAGTTATAAAAATAAAACCATCACCATTTAACTCGACTCATGGACTGACCTACTGGTTGATGAACGCTTACTACTTTCTCCAACTTCTCTACGCGTGCATGAAGCTGCCAAAAATAGATAGCTTTTTGGGCCTATCTTGCCCAAGTAATGATATGCCTTTGTACTTACTACGATTAATTAGCAAAAAGCCTGTGGTACAGATGGTTCATGGCCCTATTGGACGATCGAGATCTGCTGGCTACTGCTTAGTAAAAGCATCGGCAATTTACTACTTGGCAAACACCCGCGAATCAATGGTAGAAGCATTACAGGCCTACCTCAAAACAGAGAAGCCAGCCACCGAACGCTATTGGTGTGGTTTGAATACATCTACGTTTGTTAATGGATTATCGAAAGATCGCTGGCCAAAACAAGCGAATCCGATTTCAAGCCGCGTTTTCTGGGCAGCTAGCTTACTAAAATGGAAGAACATCGATCTTTTGCTTGATGCTTTAACACTTGATGAGTCGAAAAAGATCAAATCCACCGTGTGTTACATCAAACCTAACGTGGCAGGTGTGGAATATTCAACACCGGACTTCAACACACAAGGTGTTGAATGGCATGAGTGCCCAAACAACTTAGATGAATTGCGTTCACAGTGTGGTGTGTTTGTTTCCACCAGTCTCAACGAACCTTTTGGGTTATCTATTTTGGAAGCGCTCGCTGCAGGTATGTGTGTCGTCATTCCACATGATGATAGTTATTGGGACCGCGTGTTAACTCACGGCCGAAATTGTATTAAATACACGCCTAACAATGTGGCTTCGTTACACAACGCAATTCGCCTTTTGAATGAATCGCCGTGGATGAAAGTAACGATGGGTATCGAAGCACTCAATGTTTCTCAACTATACACAGCCGAACGTTGTTATTTGCCAATCGCCCAGCACCTTGCTGCCGAAATTGCTACCAACAATGATTGCACACTCAAGACACCGCGAGACATCAAAGGATATGATCATGTCTAAAGCAATGACCAACATGACGCTATTTGCTATCGCCTTAGTGATCAATAAAAGCATCAGCCTAATCATGCTGCCTTTATTGCCCCACTTTCTCTCACCAGAACAAATGGGCAAGCTTGAGCTTCTAACAACCTTTGGTGTTGTTACGACCTTATTCGTCAGTTTCGCTTTGCATGAAGCGCTTTATCGATTCGTCGGCGTTGAAAAGGATAAAAATACGCGCACAAGCCTACTAAACCAGCTGTACTCACTTGCTTTACTCATCGCTGGCGTCGTCGCTCTTAGCTTGCTCACTATCATTTTAATCGCCCCCATTCCCGCGCCTTTTACGCGAGTCGAATTTGCTATTGTTATGTTTGCCATCGTTCTAGAAGGCAGTATTGCAATCGGCACTGCCTGGTTAAGAACACAAGACGACAAAGCAAGAACACTGCTTAACGTCATGGTCACTACCACCATTTTTCAGGTCATTTTTATCGTCGCGGCGCTGTCTGTTCATCCCCATGTTATTTCTGTTTTGTGGGGGGGCTTGTTGGCTGCTATTACTCAATTTGTTTGGCTGCACATCGTTAACCGTTACAATGTCACCCTTCCTAAGCTGACATTGGCAAAACAATACCTAAACTACTGCCTACCAATGATGATGGCTGGATTGGTTGCGTTCTGCCTCAATGGCGCTGAGCGCTGGTTCATTGGTGCCAACACTTCTCTTGCGACGTTAGGGATTTACGCGATAGCGGTAAAATTTGCAGTGGGCATGTGTATTTTAGTGCAGCCATTTGGCATGTGGTGGATGCCACGTCGATTTAACTACTTAGAAGGGCGCAAGAACACTGAAGCAGTGCGCATCACACACCTAGGTATGATTTACATCACAGGTTTGAGTGTAGTGGTCGGCACATTAGCAATGGTGATGATCACCTACTTACTGCCAGAAACCTATCATGAGGCAGTACTATTTAGCTTATTCTTGCTGCCTATCGCCATGTTAAAAGAATGGAGTGAATTGATTAACATCTCCATTTTGTACAAGCGTCGTACTCGCTGGCTACTGGGTATAAATGTCGTCTCTGCGTGCGTTGCGATTGCTTTGCTGTTTGGCTTATCTTCTCTGGGCATTTATGGGGTATTCATTGCGCTTTATTACGCACAACTGTGTAAGTTGGGCCTGACTTATGTAGTAAGCCAACAATGTATGACGTTGCCTTTTCACCTCAGTCTGATGGTTTTATTACAGATTATATCCGGTGTGGCACTGTTCCTGCTTCACTCTTCACAATCAATAGGCATCGCCATCGCAATTTGCATTTTGACATGCAGTTTGCTGGCATGGATAGCCACTCGCTACGTGAGTAAAGAGACGCTAAATGCTCTCACTCGATACATAGTGAAAAGGCGTGGACAGGTGAAGAGATACTCGTTATGAATGAAACCAAGGTGAGAACAAAACAGTCCATCGCAGCACTGACGATCACTGTCTGTATCGGCCTGCTTTGGATTGTTATACCTCATCCCATTTTGATTGTTGCGTTGTGTTTCGCACCACTCGCGTTACTGTTTGTTCTCAATCAAACGTTTTGGCTTGTCACACTGTTCGTTATTTTTTCATTCTTTCGTATTCACGAAGCCTTTCCTGTTATCTATAACTTCAAGATCCCATTACTCTTATCACTGGGGGCACTCGCCGCACTCGCTTTTCACCTTCTTATAAGCCGCCAGATTACAGCTTTTTGGCACCCTTCATTAAAGTGGCTGTGTATATTTTGGGGTCTGGTGATCATCGGAATCATATTCGCTTCCAGTCGTGATATCGCAATAACGGTGTTCAAAAATACCTATTGGAAAATCATCATTATGACGTTGGCCATCACCTGGCTTATTACTAAACCTTCACAGCTCGCTCAGATGTCAAAAGCAATTATTTTCGCCGGATTATTGATTGGCTTAGTGGCATTACAAAACGCTGCGAATGGCATTGATTTAGTCGAAGGAACACGCGTGTCAATAGGACGATCCATAGGTTCAGTACTTGGCGATCCTAACGATTTGGCACTAGTGCTGATGTTTCCCCTTGCCTTTACCGTTAGTCAATTGATGGAGAAGCATTCCCCCAAGCATCTCAGGCTCTTTGCCCTTATCACCTGTTTGGTTTTGTTCTTTGCGATCATTGAGACGCAGAGCCGCGGTGGGTTACTAGGTTCACTGTCTGTATTTGCCTACTTTGCTTTTAAACACATCAAAAGCAAAACATTAGTCTTGGTACTAGGCGCCATCGCAGCGATCGTACTCTACGCATTCGCTGGTATTTCAGGACGAGAATCGGGGGGAGCCGCTGAGGATGGTATAGATGCCTCTGCGATGGGGCGACTTTATGCGTGGGAAGCGGCATTTAAAATGGCGCTGCATCACCCGTTGACTGGCGTAGGTCTAGATAACTTCTACTTTAATTACTATTTCTATAGCCCACATTGGGATGGTATCAACCACGCCGTCCATAGTACTTGGTTTGGCGTGTTAGCAGAAACGGGTTTTGTCGGGCTCGCGGTGTTCATTACTTTAATTGTGTCATTGATCCGCACCTCTTTGCATTCCATCTCATTGCTGACACCAAAATCAGATTACACCCTCTCTGTAGGAGCAAACGCCGTGTTAAGTGGGCTTATCGGTACCATCGTATCAGGCACGTTTCTGACTCAAGGTTTCACTTGGCCAATTTACATTCTAGCGGCATTAACAGTTGTCGTTAGCCGAATTGTTCAAAGTGACTGTCAAAATGAGAAATACTAGTTTCAAACATAAACAAAACCCATAAATCACTGTTTTAAAATGGCTAATTCCTTGGCACGCATTGTGATTACTCACTTAATTAGTAATCAAATAACCAAGACTCAAGGAGAGCCACATGACGGACATCGTAGTATTTGGAGAAGATTTTGGTGGGTTACCCTCTTCCACTCAGCATATTGTCAAGCGACTAGCAGCGAACCATCGAATCCTTTGGGTTAACTCCATTGGCCTTCGTCAACCTAAGCTGGATTCTAAAGACATAAAGCGTGCGTTAAACAAATTCACTCGTGTATTTCATAACGTAGGCTCACACAAGCCAACATTGGACTCTGAAACAAACCCAAACATTCACATCATCAACTTGCTCACCATTCCTGCCCCTAATTCTGCATTAGCAAGAAAAGTGGCCGCTAAGATGATGAAACACCAACTCAACAAACAATTACAAGCTCTTGGTTTTGATAAGCCTGTATTTTGGACGTCGCTCCCGACTGCTGCCGATGTTTGTGCAGAAATGAACCCACGTGGACTGATTTACTATTGTGGCGATGACTTTAGCGCTTTAGCTGGTGTTGACCACGACACGGTAACAAAGCACGAACGTACTCTTGTTAATGCGGCCAACGTTATCTTTACGGCAAGCGATACGCTCTCCACCAAGTTTCCATCACATAAAACCGTCACTTTGCCTCATGGTGTCAACGTTAGTCTGTTTTCTGAGCCAGCACCGAAGGCCAAAGACTTGCCTGACAACGGCCGCAAAGTGCTGGGCTTTTATGGTAGTTTGTCTGAATGGTTAGATTACGACTTAATTGCCCAAGTCGCAGACCAAGCACCTGACTGGGATCTGGTTTTCATCGGCCCCAACGAACTCAGTGACAATCCGCTACCTCAAAGAAGTAACGTTTACTATCTCGGCCCAAGAGCTCATCACACTTTGCCAAGCTACTCTCAACACTGGGACGCAAGCTGGTTGCCCTTTGTTAATAACGCTCAAATCAAAGCGTGTAACCCCCTCAAGCTTCTTGAGTATTTGGCAACGGGAACCCCCGTTATTAGCACGTCGTTTCCTGCATTAATGCCGTACAAGCATATGCTCCACATAGTTCAAAATGTCGAAGATGTATGCGCCAGTCTCGATCACCTGATCCCACCCCCGGCAAACTCAAAGCAATATGTTCAACAGCAAAGCTGGGAAGCAAGAGCCAACCAAGTTGAGAAATTAGTGAGGACGCTATGAACGATTTGAGAGAGAACCTTAGTGTATTACTACATGGCGCTTGGCGACGTCGTTACATGATCGTTATCCCTATGCTTGTCTTGCCTGTGCTGGGTTTCATCGTAAGTAAACTGGTTCCGACGACTTATGTTGCTCATACCAGCATGCTTATTCAAGAGACAGCGAAAATGAACCCGTTCCTTCAAGACCTTGCCGTCTCAACAATGCTTAAAGACCGATTGAGCGCACTCAGTACTCTGCTAAAAAGCCGACACGTTTTGTATTCTGTCGCAAAAGAACAATCGCTGATCAATGACGAGATGAGTGCAAAAGAGCAAGAGTTCATCATAAAAGATCTTGCGTCGCGCCTGTCTGTTCAGCCACTCGGTAAAGACTTCATTCAAATTCAATTGCAAAGTGGTAAATCAGAAGGAATGGAGTCGATGCTGCTCTCTGTCAGAGAGCATTTTGTCGAACAGCTTTTGGCTCCTGAGCGTTCTTCGATTAAAGATTCGAGTCATTTTTTGACTATCCATATCAACAAACGCAGGGAAGAACTAGACAAGGCTGAACAAGCTTTTGCAGAGTATAAAAATACTTACTCAGACGCGACACCCGAAATGCAAGCTCAAAGCCTTACTCGCCTTGCTAGCCTCAAACAAACGCTAGCCGAAAAGGAGGCGGAGCTTGCTGGTGTTTCACGAAGTCTAGGCAGTTTGGATCAACAACTATCCAAAACGAACCCGGTTATCGGTAAACTGGAAGAGCAAATCATCGACATTCGTAGTGAACTTACCCTGCTTCGCGCTAAATACACAGAGGCGCATAGTTTGGTGCAAGGTAAGTTGCGAGAATTAAACCGGTTGGAGCAGGAACGCTCGGTACTCTTGAACTCTAAACAACCAGAACTAAACAGTGCTCAACTATGGGATATCGCGAGCAATACCACAGTAAACAGTCTTGGCGAAGCACAGCCTCTACTTGTCTCCCAACTACATCAATTACAAATGATGCGCGGACGTTTTGAAGCACTTACGGAAGAAACCAACAGCTTGCGAGACATGATCCAAGAATTAGAGCGAAATGCGCACCAATTTGGGAGCACAGCAACAGAAATCAACCGCTTAGCTCGTGACGTCGCAGTGAAGAGAGAAATGTATGATGAACTCGTCGAACGCTATGAGATGGCCCAACTAACGGGTTCTTTGGGAGAGTTTGAAGAGAATAAGCGCGTAAAAATCATTGATGAACCGTTCACGCCAACGATTCCAACTAACTTACCTAGTTTTGTATTTGTCATTTTAGGATTTATTGGTGGCGCTGGTTTAGGCATTGGATTAGCGACGATACTAGAGTTAGCCGATAACTCTATCCGCTCTAAAAGAGCATTAGAAAAACACCTTGGTGTTCCTGTCATCACCACTTTACCTAACGTAGTGTACGGAAACTAACCGCCATAAGAACTCATTTACAAGCACTCGGTCGGCGAGTGCTTTTCTTTTACTACTGCCTTATACAGCCTCATAGCATGTCCACTAATATGAATCTCAAATTGAGAATAAACATAAAGCCTCACAAACATCAATATTAACTTATTGTTTTTAAATGATTAATTTTTTGGCACGCAGTCTGCAATTCCTAAATAAACAAAGAACTCAACGAGGGTTTGAAAATGGAATTCAGACAAAAACACAATAACACTAAGCACAGCAAAAAAGTGATATTACACGTCGTGCAACACTTAGCTCCTGGTGGTTTAGAAACGCTCGTACTAGAAATGCTTCGTTTTGCGCAGCCCAACCATTCCGTTTTTGTCGTGAGCTTAGAAGGAAGCAAAGAACATGCACTACAAGGCTGGCAAAAACTATTGTCCTACCAAGGCCAACTGCACTTTCTTAATAAGAAACCTGGATTCAGCGGAAAAACCATCAGTACGCTGACTTCCATGCTCAAAGGACTTAAGCCTGATGTGGTCCACACTCACCATATCGGACCACTCTTATATGGTGGGATTGCGGCACGTTTAGCGCACGTACCTGTAGTTATTCATACCGAACACGACGCATGGCACCTTAATAACAAAAAATCAGCTCGACTGCAGTCCCTTTTGCTAACGATGATTCGCCCGCAAGTAGTTGCCGATGCTAACTTTGTCGCCCATCAAATACAGACTAAGTTAAAGTATCGCAAAGTTTGTACTATCCATAACGGGATTGACTGTCAGAAGTTTAAAAGCGGTGACCAAACGGCAACAAGACACTTGTTTGAACTTCCAACCGACAAAATCGTGATTGGCGTTGCCGGGCGTCTAGAAGCAGTTAAAGGCCATAAAGTGCTTATCGAAGCATTCTCTCATCTTACGCCAAACACACACCTAGCCATTGCTGGAGATGGTTCTCAGCGAGCTCAATTGGAAGCACAAGTTAGAACGTTAAAACTTGAAGATCGAGTAACCTTTTTAGGCTTGGTCGACGATATGCCCAGCTTTTACCAAAGCCTAGACTTGTTTTGCTTACCATCACTTCAAGAGGGATTTCCTCTCTCAACCCTCGAGGCTCAAGCATGTGACATTCCTTGCGTCGCGACGGATGTTGGCGGCGTGAAAGAGACGCTCTGTCCGAACAACAGCACACTGGTTGAAGCAAATCGCGTGTTTTCGTTGGCCGAAGCGTTATCACAGCAACTGGAATCATCACACCATTCTCCTCGAACTTTTATTCTCAAACACTTTGATATCAGAGACATGGTGAGTCGCTACTCACGTTTGGCCAAGGAGGCTAGCTATGAATGATTTACTTTGGATTATAGGGTTTGGTTTATCCGCGTTTTTGATTGTCTATCATCACGTTGGGTACCCACTGCTCCTTAAGTGGCTTCCTTTAAAACAGCAAGACGAAACCAAAGCACCATTTGTAGAGCGAGCTTACAAAGCCTCCAAAACAGACAGCCAGCTACCCTCTATTACTGTCATCGTGCCCGCCTACAATGAAGAACAATGGATAGCAGAGAAGATCCGTAACCTTGCGAGCCTAGACTACCCGAGGGATAAATTAAGAGTAGTGATCGCATGTGATGGCTGCACAGATAACACAGCCGAGATTGCTCAAGCGACAATTCAAGAAGCAATCTGCTCTGATACTCTGTTCATTATTAATGATCACCAAGTCAATCGCGGTAAAGTTGCCCTACTCAACGAAGAAATGCGTCATGTTAGCTCGGACATTACCGCACTGAGTGACACGTCGGCATTGATTTCTTGCGATTCTCTATTGCTAGCTAGTCAGCATTATCAAAATGAGAACGTTGGAGTGGTTAACGCAACATATCAAATAATGAGCACTGATAACCAAGGTGAAGCAGCGTATTGGCAATACCAGTCTCGAGTAAAGCACCAAGAATCCTTGTTAGGTTCAACGATTGGTTCCCACGGTGCGTTTTACACTTTCAGAACTCACTTATTTGAACCACTGGAAGTTAGCACCATTAATGACGACTTTATTCTCCCTATGAGAATCGTTTTGCAAGGCTATAGCGCTATTTACGAGCCAAACATGCTGGCGCTTGAGCTCGAACAAAGCTCAGATGACGCAGATTTCAAACGACGCCTAAGAATTTCAGCAGGTAACATGCAGCAGCTCATGCAATTAAAGAAATTACTGCTACCTCGTTATCGTGGCACTGCCTTTGCATTTCTATCGGGAAAGGTTCTGCGCTTAGCAACACCCTATTTGATGATTGTTTGCTTTATTTGCTCACTACTACTGGCACACAATCCGCTGTTTCAAGTAATGCTGTCCGCACAAGTTGGTATTTATAGCATCGCGCTTATCACTTACTTGATGCCAGCACTTAACACAATTAAACCTTTTAAGCTGATTAGTTACATCGTCATTGGTCATCTCGCCAACTTTATCGGCGGTATGAAGTATTTACTCGGAATGGAAAATGGACGTTGGAAACGCGTCAACCAATAAGGAAAGCATCATGAAAAACTCACGCTACGATTCAAATGTATGCCACGCAAAAAGAACGTTTGATGTACTGGTTGCAATGCTTATTTTGGTCGTCACTGCACCACTTTTCCCATTTATCGCGCTAGCGATCAAAACCACATCGAAAGGCCCAGTGATCTATCGTCAACTGCGTGTTGGGCGCTGTACACCAGAAAAAATGGATCTTTTTCAAATCATGAAGTTTCGCACCATGTATATTGATGCAGAGCAACGCTCTGGCGCAGTATGGGCAACTGAAAATGATCCCCGCATCACGCCAGTAGGACGCTTTTTACGCAAAACGCGTTTAGATGAACTACCTCAACTTTTTAATGTGTTGAGAGGTGAAATGTCGATGATTGGGCCGCGCCCAGAACGCCCAGCTTTCTACCAGAAATTGGAAGATGAAATCCCCTATTTTGTAGAGCGCACATATGGCGTGTTACCAGGTATCACAGGCTTAGCTCAGGTTAACCAAGGCTATGATGCATGCATTGAAGATGTAAGACGCAAAGTTGGGTTTGACCACAGTTACGCACTAAGCTTAGGTTCGTTTTACTCTTGGATTTCAATGGACCTTTCAATCATGAGCAAAACATTCGTTGTGATGATTGACGGACGAGGTCAATAACTTCCGGTTCTGGTAACGGTCATTCTTGCCACTGGCATCGCATCTTTTCTATCGTCGCTGGTGGTACATCATGAATGCTTTGATACGCTCCGTGGCACACTTTAATTTCCACCTCGATGCGCTTCTTCATGCAGTAGTCCATGTAACGCTTCATCTCCCAATGTCGAACAAACGTATTGCTCACAATCACGACTCTCCCTTTGTTCAACCACTTTCTAGTTTGCTGAAAACACCACTCATGCGCTTGAGGTAATTGAACTGGTTCAAAGTGATAATCACCTTCATCATTTTCAAAATACATGTCAGCTTCAAAATGCTTAGCACCAAGCTCTATCGCTAGTTGTTTTGCTAAGGTTGTTTTACCTGAACCCGGAAGTCCACGAATAAGAATGAGTTTAGCCAGTGACATAATGCAGTTTAATGAGGTGGGAATAAGCCTAAACTGTAACGAAATTATTGGAAAAGAAAAGTAGAAATAAAAAATGCCGAGCACATTAGGCTCGGCATTTAAACTCAATCATGGATCGTGTTGTATTTATTTGTAAGCTGGCAGTTCTGTTCTTAACCCTTTCACCAAACTTACGCACATCAACAGCAGAACAAAAGTAAACGGTAATCCTGTTGCAACAACACCTGATTGCAATGCTTGCAGGGCTTCTTTACCACCAACCCAAAGCATTACGGCTGCAATTGCACCTTCAATACACGCCCAGAAAATGCGTTGCGGTACTGGTGCATCAATCTTACCACCGGCGGTAATACTATCGATAACCAGTGAGCCAGAGTCTGACGATGTAATAAAGAATACCAGAATCAGCACGATAGAAAGCATTGAAATCACTGAGCTATACGGAAGCGCATCGTAAACATGGAACAGAGTCAATGAAATATCAGTTAGGCCATTTGCACCTAGCTCACCAACTTTATTCACCACTTGGTCAAGCGCGATACCACCAAACACAGACATCCAAATCAAAGTAACAACTGTAGGAATAACGATGACTGCGAATAAGAATTCTCGAACCGTACGACCTTTAGACACACGCGCGATAAACATACCAACAAACGGTGACCAAGATACCCACCAAGCCCAGTAGAATACCGTCCAGCCGTGCATCCAAGTTTCATCTTCACGACCGTGAGGGTTACTCAATGGAATAATATTTTCAATGTAAGCCATTGTTGTGTCGCGTAGCGAGCTCCACGCCGTATCAAACGTGATGAAGGTAATGAAAATAAGCAGCGCAAACGCAACCACCATGTTGACGTTACTCAGTAGCTTAACACCACCATCAATACCACGAATTACTGATAGCACCGCGATAAAGGTAACGAAGGTGATCACAATCATTTGTGTACCAATGCCGCCTTCTAGACCAAAGACATGATTAATACCACTGGTCGCCTGCTGAGCACCCAGACCTAGCGACGTTGCAAGACCAAATAGCGTCGACAAAACGGCAAGGATATCAATAACGTGACCTAACCAGCCCCATGCACGGTCACCAAAAATTGGATAGAACGCCGCGCGCAATGAAAGTGGTAAACCTTTGTTAAAGGCAAAAAACGCTAATGCTAGCGCAACGAGTGCGTAAATACTCCAACCATGTACACCCCAGTGGAACATGGTGGCACCCATCGCGAGAGATTTCGCTTCTTCTGTGTATGGCACTGCGTTCAGTGGCATTCCCCACCAATCAGTGAAGTACGCGGTCGGCTCCGCCACACTCCAGAACAGAAGACCAATACCCATACCCGCGGCGAAAAGCATCGACAACCAAGAAACGGTTGAGTGATCCGGCGTTGCTTCTTTGCCACCTAAGCGGATTTTACCTAGCGGAGAAAAAAGAAGAGCAACGGCGAACAATAAGAAGAAGTTTGTCGACCACATAAAAAACGCATCAAACTGTTCGATAATTCCGTTTTTTAGACCGTTTAATACGTCTCGAGCAGTGGTTGGCTCAACAAGAAGAAGTGAAATCAGACAGAAAACAACGAGCCCCGCACTAATGCCAAAAACCGGGTTATGTATATCGAATCCCCACTTTTGAACGTTATCCTGTCCAACCTGATAATCGGTTGTATCAATACTATATTTTTTAAATGCATTATCCATAAATACAAATTTAACGTGAATTTGAAACGCCCCTCAGGTGAGAAGAACTCCAATACCGCCCTCCATTAATTTGAACTCTAAAGTTTTAAAGCGGGACGAATTTTAGCAGCAATCACATATTTTTGCAAAAAGTCGTGATTTATTGCATTTTAAGCTCAATTCGAGACAGATGAAGGGGAAATAATATCAACACAAAAATTATGAGGTCTAACGATTGATTTTGTCGTAGGTTGTAGACTAGAAAAGAC
>NZ_JADDYG010000358.1:91244-93073 GCF_015163535.1 Vibrio sp. OPT46
AGAATTTTAGCAGCAATCACATATTTTTGCAAAAAGTCGTGATTTATTGCATTCTAAGCTCAATTCGAGACAGATGAAGGGGAAATAATATCAACACAAAAATTATGAGGTCTAACGATTGATTTTGTCGTAGGTTGTAGACTAGAAAAGACACAAGAAATACTTAAGTTCATAGCCAGTCACTGCGCAAATAGAGAAGACCTGCGCTGATTTGGTTTCACAATTAACGACGAAACCAAATCAGCAAGCCTTTCATCCAGCGAGCGTTATAAGAAATGGAAGGTGATGTTCCCTGTTACACTGCTAACGGTATCGCTATCGCCTTCAATATCCACGCCAAACGCTTGATAACTCGCGCCCACAGACACATTGTCAAGCAAGAAGTATTCGGCACCAACACCATACATGTAAGAGACGCCATCATCTTTGTCTAAGTTTCTCAGTCCGCCGTCATAATCAACATTGAATGCATTGATGCCGCCTTTTGCGTAAACGTGTAACGGGCCGAAGTCGATACTAGGTTTCGCCGCTAAATAGAATGAATCAAAATCAGCACTACCCCTGCTGCCACTCAAAGATAAATCCACTTTGCCGTGGTTAAAGTAGCCTGCTTCAATGCCAATGAACGGCAAAATACCAGTACCGACATGAATACCGTAGGTTGTATCATTTTCGCTGTCGATATCGGACTGACCAATTTGGCCACCAGCGTAAATCCAAGAGTCAGCCATTGCTGACGTTGAGCACAACGTTAGAGCGAATAACGAGAGTGTTTTTTTCATACTATCCCTTCCTGATCGATTCCCAAGCGAAACATTACGCAAATATGCGCATTTAATCGCCACTATATATTGGAAAGCATAGGCATTTTAAGACTCTAAAAGTGAATAATTTATGTTCAACTTTTGTTTTGTGACTTCCAGACAAAAAAACACCGGCATAAAGCCGGTGTGTTTCATATGGTGTTAGAAAGCTTGACGCTTATAGGAAATGTAGTGTTGCGTTAACAGAGAACGTGCTGATATCGTCTTTACCAGCAGTGTAGTTCATGTAGCTAGCACCAACAGACATTGGGCCAAAAATGAAGTACTCAGCACCCACACCGTACATTAGGTCCAAATCGTCATCGTCTTTGCCGCCTTTCACTTTTTTGTCCCACTGATGGAAACCACCTTTTGCGTACACGTGTAGCGGACCGAAGTCGATACTTGGCTTAAGTGCTGCGTAGTAAGAAGTTAGCTTAGTGTCTTGACCATTTACGTTAAATTCACCGTGTTGTGTTACACCAGCTTCAACACCAATGATAGGTAGAATGCCTGTACCAACGTGAACAGAGTATGATGTGTCTGTCTCACCTTTGTAGTCAGACTGACCTACTGTTGCACCACCGTAAATCCAAGAATCCGCCATTGCCGCAGAAGATGCGCCAAGTAGCGCGACTGCTAATAGAGTTTTTTTCATCATCTACCTTTACTCTTTATTATTCCCACGTCTGCATAACTCAGTCGTTGGTACTACAAATAAAGGGAGGCGAACTATTGCCTCCCAGAACTAAAAAATAATGCTTATTGAGTTACTAGCAATTAGTGTACCAGCAACTTCTTAAGCGATAATTACAAACCTGACACTATTTTACTGGTTGATTAGCAAGCATCAATCGCGTTTTTGACTCGTTTATCAGAAACAGGATAAGGAGTGCCTAATTGTTGAGCAAAATAACTCACGCGAAGCTCTTCAATCATCCAACGCACTTCTTTTACATTTTCAGGAATGGCCACACCTTTCGGGATCTTGTTCAGCAACTCTTTATAGTCTTGAGTCACAGATTC
>NZ_JADDYG010000358.1:93083-98544 GCF_015163535.1 Vibrio sp. OPT46
TCTGACACTATTTTACTGGTTGATTAGCAAGCATCAATCGCGTTTTTGACTCGTTTATCAGAAACAGGATAAGGAGTGCCTAATTGTTGAGCAAAGTAACTCACGCGAAGTTCTTCAATCATCCAACGCACTTCTTTTACATTTTCAGGAATGGCCACACCTTTCGGGATCTTGTTCAGCAACTCTTTATAGTCTTGAGTCACAGATTCAATCTTCAGCATATGTAAACGATCTTTGTTTGGATCGATTGGCAACTTCTCCATACGGCGCTCTATCGCGCGCATGTAGCGAAGAATATCCGGCAAGCGCTTCCAGCCACATTCCGTTGCAAAGCCTTTGAAGATCAAGCCTTCAATTTGTGCTTTGATATCGGACAGAGCAAACGCCATTGTGAAGTCGATCTTGCCTTTTAGCTTCTTATTGATGCTAAACGCCGTGGTCAGAATAGTCTCAACCTGTTGAGCAATCTCTACAACGGTGTCACCCAATTCAGCACGAACGTGTTCTTTCAACGCTTCGAACTTCTCTGGCTCCCAAACTAAACCACCCTGCTCTTCAATAAGCTTATCGACACCACAGGCAATGCAGTCATCTATCAGATCAAGCACTTTGCCGTATGGATTAAAGTACAGACCCAGCTTCGATTTGTTCGGTAAGTTGGCGTGCAAATATTTAATTGGCGACGGTACGTTCAATAAAATTAGGCGACGCTGACCAGCACGCATTGCCGTTATCTGCTCGTACTCCGTTTCGTAGAGTTTGATTTCAACGCTGTCTTTGGTATCAACAAGCGCCGGATACGCTTTTACATCGTAGCCGCCACGTTTTTGTTGATACACTTTCGGCAATTCTCCAAAACTCCACGTATGCAGACCTTGCTGTTCGATATCGTCATCCGCAACTTTGGAAAGCGTTTCTTGAACTTTGTCTTTCAAACTTTCTTTCAGTTCATGAAGGTCTTTATGTTCCTTCAGTTTACGATTTCGATGATCAACCGCGCGGAACGTGACTTTCAAGTGCTCAGGTACTTGTTCCAAGTTCCAGTCTTCACGCAGTACCTCTACGCCCGTCATGCGTCGCAACTCTTTCTCTAATGAATCTAGCAGCGGCGCTTCCATTGGCGTGACACGTGCTAAGAATGCATCGGCATAGTTTGGCGCAGGCACAAAGTTCTTACGAATTGTCTTTGGCAACGATTTAATCAAGCTAACCACAAGCTCATGGCGTAAACCTGGGATCTGCCAATCAAAACCCGCTGGTTCAACTTGGTTTAAAATCGGCAACGGCAAATGCACTGTGACACCGTCACTATCATCGCCTGGTTCAAATTGGTAACTCAATTTGAGCTTCAAACCATTTTGATGCCAGAAGTTCGGGTAATCCAAATCGGTCACATGGCTAGCATCACCCTTGAACAGCATCTCTTTTTCAAAGTTCAGCAGTTCCGGATTTTCTTTAGATGCCTTTTTCCACCACGTATCGAAGTGTTTGCCAGAAACGACTTCAGTACCAACACGTTGGTCATAGAAATCAAACAGCTCATCATCATCCACTAAGATGTCTCGACGACGAGATTTATGCTCAAGCTCTTCCACTTCTTGCAGAAGCTTACGGTTTTGCTTAAAGAACGCGTGTTTGGTTTCCCATTCACCCTCAACCAATGCACTACGAATGAAGATTTCGCGACTTACGGTCGAATCGATACTGCCGTAGTTGACCAAGCGTTTCGGTACGATTGGTACGCCGTAAAGCATCACTTTTTCGTGCGCCATCACCGCAGCGCGTTTCTTCGACCAATGTGGTTCGCTGTAACTACGTTTAATAAGGTGTTTAGCTAACGGTTCAATCCATTCTGGCTGAATCTTTGCGATGATACGACCCCAAAGTTTTGAGGTTTCCACCAACTCAGCAGACATGATCCACTTAGGCTGTTTCTTGAATAGACCTGATGCAGGGAAGATATGGAAACGAGCATTACGCGCGCCTTGATATTCATTCTTTTCTTGGTCTTTCATGCCGATGTGCGACAGCAAACCAACCAAAATGGCACTGTGTACGCCATGGTAAGAAGCGGGCTCATCGTTAAGCTTGAACTCCATCTCACGCATCGACTGATGAATTTGGAAGTACACGTCTTGCCACTCGCGAACGCGCAAGTAGTTCAAATAGTCTTGCTTACACTGTTTGCGGAACTGATTGCTAGACAAGGCTTTTTGCTGCTTTTGGATGTATTCCCACAAATTCACAAATGTCAGGAAGTCCGACTCTTCATGGAAGAAGCGACGATGTTTATCGTCTGACGATTGTTGTTTGTCTGAAGGACGTTCGCGTGGATCTTGAATCGACAAGGCAGCTGCGATGATCATCACTTCTTTAAGCGCACCATATTTTGGCGCTTCCAATACCATACGCGCCAAGCGCGGATCGATTGGCAAACGCGCTAATTGGCGACCAATGGAAGTCAGGCGTTTTTTCGGGTCTTTTACCTCAGAGTTAATCGCACCAAGCTCTTCCAGCAAACGCACGCCGTCTTGGATGTTACGTTTATCCGGTGCTTCCACAAACGGAAACGCTTGAATATCACCCAAACCAAGTGCCGTCATTTGCAAGATAACCGACGCTAGATTGGTACGTAGGATTTCAGGATCAGTAAACTCTGGGCGTGACTCAAAATCTTCCTCTGAGTACAGACGAATACAGATACCCTCTTCCACACGACCACAACGACCTTTACGCTGGTTCGCACTCGCCTGAGAAACTGGCTCGATTGGAAGACGCTGAACCTTAGTACGGTAACTGTATCGACTGATACGCGCCGTACCCGGGTCGATAACGTACTTAATGCCCGGAACAGTTAGCGAGGTTTCTGCCACGTTGGTTGCCAGTACAATTCGGCGACCAGTGTGAGGTTGGAAAATCTTATTCTGCTCACCTGCCGACAAACGCGCGTAAAGCGGCACAATTTCCGTGCTCTTCAGATTACGTTTGGACAATGCATCTGCGGTATCACGGATTTCACGTTCACCGTTCATGAAAATCAGGATGTCACCTAAACCTTCATCGCACAGTTCATCTACCGCTTCGAAGATGCCTTCAAGCTGGTCACGATCATTGTCGTCATCACCGCTTAGTGGGCGGTAACGTGTTTCTACTGGGTAAGTACGACCCGATACTTCTATGATTGGTGCATTGTTGAAGTGTTTTGAGAAGCGTTCTGGGTCGATGGTTGCCGACGTGATGATCACTTTCAAATCAGGACGACGTGGCAGCAACTCTTTCAAGTAACCCAAGATGAAATCGATGTTGAGGCTGCGCTCGTGCGCTTCATCGATAATGATGGTGTCGTATTGATTCAAGAAACGGTCATGCTGAATTTCAGCCAACAAGATACCGTCCGTCATCAATTTGATTTGGGTATTTTCAGAGATCTGATCGTTGAATCGAACCTTGTAACCAACAAACTCACCAAGCTTGGTTTCCATCTCTTCGGCAATACGGTTAGCAACCGAACGCGCTGCAAGACGACGAGGCTGAGTATGACCAATCAGACCAAATTTACCGCGACCAAGCTCAGCACAGATTTTTGGTAGCTGAGTGGTTTTACCAGAACCGGTTTCACCCGCGACGATAACCACTTGGTTTTCTTCGATCGCTTTCGCAATATCGTCGCGTTTTTGGCTTACAGGCAGGATTTCTGGGTATTCAATCGTTGGTTTGTAGTTGCTGCGCTGCTCTGCGACCATCATGGATTTTGCGATGTCTAATGCGATTTCGTCGAACACAGCATTACGCGCTGCGTCCTTCTTAATTTTGCTTGCACCAGAAATACGTTTACTCAAGCGGAAACGGTCGCGCATCATGCACTGATTCAGCGCTTTACGCAGAGATGCCGCGCTATTCACTTGAGCCTGAGGTGTTTGAGCTTGTTTCGCTGTCGCTTTTTGCGCACCATTTGACGGTGTCGCTTGCTCTTCAGCTAGATTCTTTTTTGGGGGCTGTGACGAAGTCAAAGCGTTTCCTATTCTTTTCATTACAAAAACTGCGCGGATTGTATCACACAAGATCTGTAACAAGATAACCGAAAGCTCATTCAATTTTTTCGAACATGTTCAGCGAATCGCTAGGCTTTTGAACTCACTTACGTTGCTTATAATGGCTCCCATAGTCGAAAGCACTTATTTAAGGAATAACCATTATGTCTCGTGTACTAGCTCTAAAATCAAGCATCCTTGGCGATTACTCTCAATCAAACAAATTGGTTGAAGACTTCATCAAAAATGTAGACCAAGACAAGCTTACTGTTCGTGATTTGGCTGCAAACCCGCTACCTGTTTTGGACTTCGCCGTTGCGACTGCACTGCGCGCTACGGAAGACCTTTCACAAGAACAGCAAGCGGTGGTCGACTTGTCTGACACCCTTATTGAAGAAGTAAAGGCCGCAGACACTTTGGTTATTGCCGCTCCAATGTACAACTTTACCATCCCGACTCAGCTTAAAAACTGGATTGATTTGATTGCTCGTGCAGGCGTGACATTCAAATACACAGAAAACGGCGTTCAAGGTTTGATTGAAGGTAAAAAGGCGATTGTAATAACGACTCGTGGTGGTATTCATAAAGATTCACCAACTGACAACGTTACGCCATACCTACGCACTGTGCTGGGTTTTGTAGGAATCACTGATGTGGAATTTGTTTACGCAGAAGCGCTAAACATGGGTGAAGATGCGGCTGCAAAAGGCATTTCAGAAGCGCAAAGCCAACTTGCAACAATGGCGTAAGTTAGAATAAACCAGAATACAAAAGGGATTGGTTCGCGCCAATCCCTTTTTGGATCCTGATGCCTTGATCGTATTTATAGGGTCTCTAACATCGTCAAAAACGATTCACTTTCTCCAAGTTGCGTATTGCATCGAGGTAGACTTTTTCTAAAGACCGCTCAGCTTCGCTTATCATATTCTCGATCATCGCATTAAACGCGACATCGCTACGGATTTCTATATTGTCTCCCGCCTTAACGTCAAGAGAGTTGACGTACAACACCAACCATTCATCGCCCTCCAAGTGCCCTTCTCCGTGAATGGCAAAAAAGCGTTTGGCAAATTCAGCGTTGGTACAATTTATCGCTTCAATTTGAAGATTGAATGAGGAGTCGATACTCATGGTGCTTATGCCATCCGATTCATCAGATGCATCACAAACAGCCTTAACTCTGGCACGATATACGAAATTTCTCGTTGAAAGCAGCATAGTATTATTCATCATTACTCATAATGGGCGATAAATAAGTCAGTTGCAAATCCGACCTATATGCATCTCGCGATGCGCTAAAACTCGAACTGGAAATAAATAGTATTGTAGTTGCTCCCACCTTTAATTCGCCCAAACTGGGAAGCGCTTTCAAAAATCGCCGAGCGGTGATGCAATGAATAGCCCACCCACATATTGTTCCAGCTCTTTTG
>NZ_JADDYG010000358.1:98554-124841 GCF_015163535.1 Vibrio sp. OPT46
TTATATGCATCTCGCGATGCGCTAAAACTCGAACTGGAAATAAATAGTATTGTAGTTACTCCCACCTTTAATTCGCCCAAACTGGGAAGCGCTTTCAAAAATCGCCGAGCGGTGATGCAATGAATAGCCCACCCACATATTGTTCCAGCTCTTTTGGTTGAAGAGATCGCCTACATTGACATCAAACGAGAAATCTAGGTAGTTGAGCAACTTGCTTGGTGTATAACCCTTGTCTTCCATTTCTGTGCCTTCAATATAGGTAATGCTATCAATGTATGACACACCTTCCGCTACACCAAATCGCCAAGTCGTAGGCCAATTAACCGTATAATAAGCCTTAATCGCCATGACGTATTCTGTGCTCGCAGACTGAACACTGGACGACCAGTGATGAACCAACCCTGGCGTTAAATAAATATCAAGAGGAAAACCAAACAGCTCGTCCGTTAATGGATGCCCATAAAACAATGAAGTAAGTTGATTGTCGTATGGGTCTTTTTCTCTCTCAAAGCTAAATATTTCACCGATGTTCGAAGGCGTCGCCCAACCATGCGCAATACGTAGATATGCTTTATTGCTCAGTGTTGGTTTCGGAGCTTTGTTTTTATCGTTGAAAAAGCCAAAACCAACAAACACTTCTCCCTGATACCGATCTTCTACAAGCTGACTGTTGTAGGCGTTATCATCTAAGCGAGTAACACTCGTCTCACCCAATAAATACAAATTTGAAGTTACATGGTAACGCGCTTTAATACCAAGATTGGTGTCAAGTCCAGATCCAATTCTCTCGCCAGTAATATCCTTAAAGGAATAATATTCACTGTTGAAATCAGCGTCTTTGTATCGAATCGTAATCGATGGCTCTAATTCCCAATCCCCAAATACATAATTGGCAGCAAGGCGGTAATTAGAGTGAAACTGGAGTTCGTCGTCCGTCATCAACTCTACTTCTGCGCGCCAAGTGTCGTTAATGCTATAACGCACTTGCCCACCGAAATCGACTCTGTCCCCTTCATTAGCATTTTGTAGCGACATGGGAATATCGACAAATCTCAATCGCATGAGTGCGCTCGCGCGCCAGTCGGAATCACTCTCGTTATACAAAAAAGCGCCACCTTCAATGCCATTGATATACACATGTTCGTTTTCAAAGAACATCATTGGTACAAATGTACTCACCGTAGAGTCATTATCGGCGGTGTAAAACGGAATCGATGCTGTGCGATACATCGCAGCAATCCCCCACGTTTGTTCGTCTGCACCATGCGCAGAAGAAACTGCCGCAGCTAAAGGTAAAGCGAGTGTTGTTAGAATTAATCTCTTCATGAGTTCGAAAAATGTTGGTTGAGAAGCAGGCAAACATCAATGATTTGCCATTAAAAGCTTATGTTCTGCTGATGATAGCCGTTACAATGGCAAATGTTGTCATCCTCGTGACAGTTTGAGTCCCAAGATCATATTAATATTGCACGACTAGGTGAGCTTGTTTGCGAATATTTTACCATCACAACAAGCGCTTAAACTCTAGCTTAGTTCTAAATCAAACATAATGAAGTAAAAAGTGAAAGCATCAGAACTCATCTCTACCTTGAATCATTTACCCGCAGATACAGACCCAGACATTGTGATGGGAGAAGCATGGCTGCCAGAGAGGTTGATAGGGACTCAACTCGATGGTGACATGTTGTTTTTGCACTTTGATAATGCACCAGAAGATGGTCAAGGTGACGAAGAAGGGCGTGGCTTCGTCGAACACGAAATCGACCTAATTAGAACTCGGCTTCAGCAAATTTTGGATGAAGACAGTGATAACGCGTCAAAAGCCGATGCGATGCTTGGTTTGTTCCTTATGGGACATGAACTTAGTAGCTCGCAAGTTATCGAAATATTAGAAGAAGAAGCTGACACATAAGGAGCCGTTTTGCCAGCATTGATGAACACGACTGAAATTTCTTCACTTCCTCTTGTCGTTGCAGGTCCGATCCTACGTAAAGTGACCGCAACTGAAATCAATATTTGGCTAGTCACCACCCAACGCTTGGAGGGTATGGTGCAAATTACGGATGAAAATGCCTCCATCCTTTATCAAGCCCCTTTAAGTGAACAAAAAGAACAGCTTCAAATCGGCCTCAATGCGTGGTGTTGCTTACTTAAATTAGAAGGCGAGTTTCCAACCCATCAAGCGTTACGCTATCAAATAAAAACGCAATATGGATTAGTGACGGAACTGCTCCCTCACCTGACTTATGAGCAAGATAATACGCCAAACTTGGGTATTGAGTTCCTCGTTAGTGAAAAAGCGGATTATCTCCTACATGGCTCTTGCCGTAATCCCCATCACTTCAGTGATGATACATTGGTCGCTGCGGATCATAAAATCGCGTCTCAATCCATTGAAGAAAGACCGGATATGCTCATCATGAGTGGTGATCAAATCTATGCAGACCATGTTGCAGGCCCCACTCTCGATGCCATTGAGCAAGTCATAGCTTTATTGGGTTTGCCAGGCGAAGAATTCGATCAAGCTCCGATAAAAAATACCAATGAGCTCTACCAACACCCTGCTTGCTATTATGGTCGAGATAAATTGTTGCCTCATTATGTGAGTGATGACAGTTTACTAAGTAAGTTTTTTCCACACCGAGGGACACCAATATTCAGCGCCAAAGAGTGTGAGAATCACCTAATAAGCTTTGCTGAGTGCTTTGCAATGTACTTATTGGTTTGGTCTCCGACCTTGTGGAAGCTTGTTCGAACGGATCGTTTGTTAGAAAACGAATTTACTGTCGGCGGAGAAGTTCTTGAACCCAAATGGCAGCAGCAATGGCGCGAAGAAAAAAAGCAAATTGATAAATTCGTCGCAGGTCTGGACAAGGTTCAACGCTTACTCGCTCACATTCCAACCTATATGATCTTTGATGATCACGATGTTACCGACGATTGGAATCTCACCATAGGCTGGGAACAAGCCGCATACAGCAACACGTTTGCAAAACGCATTATCGGTAATAGCTTGATAGCTTACTGGCTTTGCCAAGGTTGGGGAAATGCGCCAGAAAAATTCAATGATGAATTTATGAGCCTCGCTCAACGCTTTATCGATGAGCGAACCTCGCAAACCCAAGATGCATTTATTCAATATTTGTATCGCTTTGAGAATTGGCACTACACCATTCCTACGACACCAAAAGTTGTCGTGCTAGATACACGAACCAGACGCTGGCGTTCTGAGTCTAAAATGAACAAACCTTCTGGCTTAATGGACTGGGAAGCTATGATTGAGTTCCACCAAGAACTCGTGCACCAAGACAAAGTTGTTATTGTTTCTGCCGCGCCAATGTTTGGTGTGAAATTTATCGAAGCACTACAACGTGTGGTGACCATGCTTGGTAAACCATTGATGGTTGATGCTGAAAACTGGATGGCTCACCCCGGAAGTGCGAATACTCTTATTAGTATTTTCACACACACAAAGACACCAACTAACTTTGTTATTCTCTCTGGCGACGTACACTACTCTTTTGCATACGATATTAAGCTCCGCTATCGAAAAAACAGTCCGAATATCTATCAAATCACCTGTAGTGGAATTAAAAATCAGTTCCCTACACAACTGCTCAATATTTGTGATGGCCTAGATAGACTGCTATACAGCCCTCGCTCACCTTTAAACTGGTTCACAAAACGTAAACGACTCAAGATTTACAAACGCGCACCAAGTACGCACAACTTTTATCGCTTGGTTAACCATAGTGCCATTGGTGAGCTACGTCTTGATGATGAAGGCAAACCAAGTCAAATTAGTATTCTGACGAGTGATGGTGACGAAGTTCATTTTCCACCGACACGTGCTGAAAGCTGAGTATCAATCCCAAAATGACTTGCCCTTTGTAAGTGGCAAGTCACCTTGAACTAACTCAGGAGTTTAGGTTTTTTGGGGAGAAAGTGGCCGTTCTTAAATGTCAACGGCGTGCTAAATTTGGTATCGCACCTTGAGATCTTCCGTATTTATTACCATGTTAACCAAATAAACAATAGCTCGGTGTTCACTATGTTTAATTCTCTCACATCATTATTTAAACAACTCATTGATGGCTCTGATTTAAGCCAAACCAACACACTTTCCCCTAACATGGCTATCGCGTGTTTGCTTTGTGAAGTTTCTGGCGCAGACCATAGTGTCGATGATAGAGAACAAGAAACAAAGCGCTCTTTATTGATGAAACTGCTTTCGTTAAATGAAGAAGAATCAAATACTTTGTTAGAGCAAGCGCAACAGAAAATAAAAGATTCCGCTTCGCTGTACGACTTTACCTCTCAACTAAGAGAACTGACTCAAGAAACTCGTTACAACTTAATCAAAAGCATGTGGGAAGTCGCTTACGCAGACGGCGAAATTGACCCGCTAGAAGACGCGGTGATCCGTAAAACAGCAGAGCTACTCTATGTTGATCACAGCGAGTTCATTCGAGCGAAGTTACAGTCTCAGTAAAGTGACGAGATGAGTATATAAGTCGCTGGCTAACTCTAAGCTACCCCTAGAATGACAACAGATATCGCTTCTGTAGCCATAAAAAAACGCGCACTCTGCGCGTTTTTCAATAAGCCAATGACATTGTTATTAAAATACTGGTCAAGGTATGTGTTTAGCTCTTTCCACACTAAACAGACTGCATGACAAAACAACAATGGTTGGATGATTATTTAATTACAAGCTAGCTAGGTTCGAATAACTAAAACATGGTCAAAGCAAGCTTAGCTAAGTTGTATGCATCTACATAGCCAGAGTGTTGACGCCCTTCCCAGTCTATTCCTTTTGCTTCTTGAGCGGCTCGATGGCCTATACGTTTATCTTTAAGACGATTTTGAATACGGTAGAGTGTCGCTAAGTTGATGAACTCTGTGAACGGTGCTTCAATACCTTTTTGCTTACACTCTTCTAGAAGAATGAGGTCATCTCGCCCCCAAGATGCAAAGATTTTGTTGCGACCACCGAAGTTCTTAACCATGGATTTAAGCACTTCTTCTAGTGGGCGTCCTTGTTTTTCAATCTTACGTGGTGTGATGCCCGTTAACTCAGCGCAAAACAGAGACACTTCATCGTGTTCTGGTTTCACGTAGTATTGAGCACGCTTGACTATCTCACCTTTAGACAAATCTATTTCAGCTAACCCCACTTCGATAATTTCACCCGTGCTGCCGACGCCATTTTCGTTCCAGCAACACATTTCTAAATCGAAGCATACAATACGGTTATGGTTCATAGTTTGCCTTGGTTCCTAACATAAAATTTAAAGCGTGCGATTCTATCGTAACACGGCGTAAAACTCGAATTTGTGCGCCCATTTAATCGCCGATCGACACATTATTACGGCCGTTTTTTTTACTCAAATAGAGTTGACTGTCCATTTTGTGATACAAGCTCTCAGGATCTTCTTCTTTATGGATAACCGCACCGATACTCAACGTACAGATGATTGACGCATCACCATAATCAAAAGCCGTACTTGCCACAACACTCCGTAACTTTTCTAGGTAAGCTTCTAGCACCGCTCTATCAATGACTTTAGAAATAATACAAAACTCGTCACCACCAGCGCGGTAAAACTTATCTCCCGGTTTTAAATTAGCACTGACCAGCTTAGTGACATGTTGCAACGCTTCATCTCCACCTAAATGGCCGTGTTTGTCATTAATCACTTTGAAGTGGTCGATATCAAAACCAACCAAGGCGAAGTTAACACCTTTGTTTATCTGATTAAGCAAGTGATCGTTGAATGCTCGGCGATTCAGTAGTTGAGTTAGAGGGTCTCGCTCTGCCATTCTTTTTAATTCAACGGTTTTGAGCTCCAACATGACCGCTAAGCGCTCTTTTTCTCGAGACTGTAAATTCACAATCCAACTGATCAAAAAGGCGATTACCAATCCGGCTAGCGTCGTGCCCGCTAAAATAGAACGCTCCCAAGCTGAGACTGCGTCAGAAAGTTTAAAGTCAATACGCCATTCACGGTTAGGCAGTTGAATGGTTCGGCTTATAACGGTTCCTCGAATGTTATCCCAGCTAGCACTTTGAAAGAGAACAGGGTCATCTGCTGCGTCGAATCCCAAGTCTTCTACGCGCACCGACATATCGAGCTCCGTCGCGGTTTTCGTAATCAAATCCTCAAAGTAAACCGTACTTCGGATAACACCGGTCACTACTCCTAATAAATATTTGTTCTCGAAGTCGAACACTGGATGGAACACCAGCAACCCAGTCTTAGGTATGGACTTGTCATAACCATCTTGCAGTAAGCGAACTTTATCCGAGACATTCGCTCGCCCATTTTCGGAAATATCATCCAAGATTAAATCGAAGCGTTTGCGCGAAAAATAGAAACCCAATAGAGAAAGGTTTTCCGGTGTTCTTGGGTAAATATCCGACGCGATAAAAATTGGCTCATTGTGTTCAAAAATGTACCCGTAGGTTTTGGGACCATCTTTAGGAACGGTAAACGGTTGGAAGTTTGGAAATTTTTGACGGGTCTTTAAAATATGTTCATCAAGATCTTCGAATTCGACCTTTTGCATCCATTGAAGTCCAATGAGACTTCGCGAGCTATTAATCACTTGTTCCGCATACATGGGAAACGATGGCCAATAGCTTCGCTCAATCGAATGGAAAAAGTTTGCGCCCGCACCAATGAACTTTAGATCATTCTCGACGTTTGCTTTAAGTGATTCTGCTTGTCGGTCGGCTAAAGTATCAAACGTCGTCTGTGTATACCGTTGCTGCATTGTATAAGCAGCACCGACTACACCAGCAGTGACACATAAAGTCGCCAAAAAAGCTAAAATAGAGTCTGAATGTCGTTTTATAAAGCTCTTATGAGCGGTGCTTTGTGTCATATCGTAATTTTTGATACTTCCGTAAGTTAAACTTCGGGATCTATTGAAATACTGCGTTAGCAATGCACAAACATCAAGCAACAACCTATATTGGGGAGTCTGATCGTCGATTTTTCACGCTGTTCGTACGGTATAGTCACGAATTATTACAGCCTTAAGCCTTGAATATGCTACCATCCGTCATCATTTTAATGTCTAAACTTGGTGCAAGATCGCAAAGACGATCGTTTTAGTGAACAAATATGAGCCAATACTGAGCACCAATAAATCAATAGAAAGAGAAAAAACGTCATGAACATTGATTTGAACCTAATTCCTCAAACGTTCGATATGCTTCACGCTGGCCTAACCGCATCGAGCGTTTTGCTTCTTCTAGTTGCAGTGTCGCGCAAATCAAAAGTGGTCGAGAAAGTGGTAGAAAAACCAGTCGAGAAAATCGTCGAGGTTGAGAAACCAGTTGAGAAGATCGTTGAAGTAGAAAAAGTAGTGGAAGTAGAGAAAGTCGTCGAAAAAGTGGTGGAAGTTGAATCAAAACTTGCAACCGCGTCAACGGACTCTGCAATGCAGCTGCTTTCTATCATGCAACAAGAAGCTCGCCTGATTGACTTCCTAAAAGAAGACCTAACGTCATTCTCTGATGAAGAAGTAGGCGCAGCCGCTCGCGTAATCCACACTGGCGGTCAGAAAGTACTGAACGACTACGTGACGCTAGCGCACGTTCGTAACGAAGACGAAGAAACTCGCATTACGGTTGAAGAAGGCTTCAACCCACAAGAAATCCGCCTAACTGGCAACGTAACAGGCAGCGCGCCATTCAACGGCACGCTAGTTCACAAAGGCTGGAAAGCAACATCAATGACGTTGCCTAAACTTGCTGAGAACTACGATGCTTCTGTGATCGCTCCAGCTGAGGTTGAGCTGTAATGGAACACATGAACCAAGAAAACCATTCTCAAGAAGCGTCTGTTGAAACTCAACAGACACCTAAATTCAGTGTTGGTATCGACTTAGGTACAACACACTGTGTCATGTCTTTTGTTGATACACACAACGAAGATGTTCGCGTTGAAGTGATGCCAATCCCGCAGTTGACTGCGCCGGGTACGGTAGAGACTCGTAGCCAATTAGGCTCTTTCCTTTACCAACCACACGAACACGAAATGAACCCGCAATCACGCGTTCTTCCGTGGTCGAGCGAGCCAAAAGCTCTGGTTGGTGCGATTGCACGTAACCTAGGTTCGAAAACGCCAATTCGTCTTGTTGCAAGTGCGAAATCTTGGCTTTGCCACGCTGGTGTAAACCGTCGTGATGCTTTCCTGCCAGCAGGTAGCCCAGAAGAAGTGGAAAAAGTATCCCCTCTTCGCGCGACAGAGCTTTACCTAGAGCATCTAAAAGACGCTTGGAATCACGCGAATCCAAATCACAACCTTGCCGATCAAGACGTGACTATTACGGTTCCTGCTTCCTTTGATCCTGCTGCTCGCGATCTAACTGCAGAAGCAGCACGCAACGTTGGTTTTGTGCACCTAACACTTCTAGAAGAGCCACAAGCTGCACTTTACAACTGGATCGATAACAGCAACGACAAATGGCGCGATGAAGTTGAAGTTGGCGACATCGTGCTTGTGGTCGATATCGGTGGTGGTACAACCGACCTTTCTTTGGTTGAAGTAACTGAAGACGACGGCAACCTAACTCTGAACCGCATCGCGGTAGGTGAACACATCCTACTTGGCGGTGACAACATGGATCTTGCACTTGCGTACCGCTTGAAAATGAAGCTAGCGCAAGAAGGCAAAGAGCTACAGCCATGGCAAGTTCAGGCAATGACACACGCATGTCGTGACGCGAAAGAAGCGTTATTGAACGACAGCGAACTTCAGTCAGTGCCAATCGTAGTACCAAGCCGTGGTTCTAAACTGCTTGGCGCAACGCTGAAAACAGAACTGACTCAAGAAGAAGTACAACAAACACTGGTTGATGGCTTCTTCCCTCAAGTTGCAATTACTGACCACCCTGTTCAACGTAACCGTGGTGCACTAACGCAAATGGGTCTGCCTTACGCACAAGATGCAGGCATTACTCGTCACATTGCAGCGTTCTTGTCTAAGCAAGCCAATGCTCTTTCTGCTTCAGGAAATGGCGCAGAAGCAGCAGCTCAAGATTTCAACCCATTCGCTAACATGCCTGGTATGCCAGATTCGGATGCAGCGCAATCGGCTGACTTCATCAAGCCAACGGCAATCCTATTCAACGGTGGTGTTCTGAAATCGAAACTTCTAGCAACTCGTCTAGAAGACACGATCAACGAATGGTTAATTGAAGCAGATGCAGAATTGGCGAAGCGCCTAACAGGTGTGGATCTAGACCTTGCGGTTGCTAGCGGTGCGGCTTACTACGGCTCTGTACGTCGTGGTCAAGGCGTTCGTATCCGTGGTGGTATTGCTTCGGCGTACTACGTGGGTATCGAAAGTGCGATGCCTGCGATTCCTGGCATGGCGCCTCCAATGGAAGCACTTTGCGTTGCACCATTTGGTATGGAAGAAGGTTCCAGCGTTGACGTACCAAGCCAAGAGTTTGGTTTGATCATCGGTCAGCCGGTTAACTTCCAATTCTTTGGCTCAACGGTTCGTCGTGATGACCTAGCAGGTACTCACCTAGACTACTGGGCACCAGAAGAGCTTGAAGAGCTTCCAGAGATCCAAGTAACGCTGCCTGTATCTGAAGGTCGTCGTGAAGGCGAAGTGGTTCCAGTAACCCTAGCCTCTCGCGTCACTGAGCTTGGTACGCTTTACTTAGAAGCCATTGCCGCTGATAACGGTCAAAAATGGCATGTTGAGTTCGATGTGCGCGAAGACGCGAAAAGCAACTCAAACGAAGAAGAATAAATAGAAATCAAACGGCATCCAATCGGGTGCCGTTTTTAAATACACGAAGGTTTGTATGGCATCTCCTCGTTTTCTTGTTGGTATTGACCTTGGCACCACAAACACTGTGGTGGCGTATTGTGAAATTACCGACAACCTTGAACAATCCGAAGTATCCCTATTCGACATCGACCAATTGATTGGTCCGGGTGAAGTGGTTCGTAAGCCATTGTTGCCCTCTTTCCGCTATCACCCAGCGGTTGGTCAAATCTCCCCTTCTGACCAAACACTTCCTTGGGAAAACGAACCTGTATCTGGCGACATTAGTAATGTGATCGTGGGTGAATGGGCTCGTGAATTAGGCGCTAAGGTGGAAGGACGTCAAGTATCCAGTGCTAAAAGCTGGCTATCGCACCAAGCAGTGGATCGTAGTTCAGACATTCTTCCTTGGGCTGGTGCGCAAGACGTAGATAAAGTCTCTCCCGTCATTGCCAGCGCAAGCTACCTCAACCACATTCGCCAAGCATGGAACTACCGTCATCCTAGCAATAAGTTAGAAGACCAAGATGTGGTTGTGACCGTTCCAGCGTCGTTCGATGAAACCGCTCGTAAACTCACGCTTGAAGCGGCACAGCTAGCTGGTTTAAAGAAAATCGTCCTGCTCGAAGAACCACAAGCCGTATGTTACGACTGGTACGCACGCCACCAGCAAACCGCAGCTGATGAACTCAAAGAGTTACCGCTGATTCTGGTGTGTGATGTGGGCGGTGGTACTACCGACTTGAGCTTGATTGAAGCCAGTTTCTCTTCTCAAGATGAGCTAGCCCTTGACCGCATTGGCGTTGGCGAACACTTGATGCTTGGTGGTGATAACCTCGATTTAGCATTAGCGCACCTTGCGGAGAGCCGCCTTTCTCAAAATAAAGGGGAACAAAGTAAGAAGCTCACTGCCGCAAGCCTGACTAAGTTGATTCAGCAAACGCGTAAAGCGAAAGAAAACCTGCTTTCAGCGAATGCACCTGAAGAAGTGAAAATCACCATGCTGGGCAGCGGCTCGAAACTTCTTGGCGGAACAAAGAGTATTGGGCTGAGCAAACAAGAAGTGCACCAAATCGCTTTAGATGGCTTCTTCCCGCTTTCTGATTTCAGTGAAGTACCAGATAAACGCCGCAGCGCGGTTGTCGAGTTTGGTCTTCCATACGTTGCTGACCCAGCGGTGAGCAAACACGTAGCCGAGTTCTTAACTCAGCACCAACAAGTTGCTCGTGCCGCTCTCGGCATTGAAGACGACAAACAAAATGCAATTCCAGTCGGTTTGCTACTTAACGGTGGTGTGTTCAACAGTGAACTTGTGATTGAGCGAGTCACTACCCTACTGTCCGATTGGCGCGGCGCTCCGGTTACGGTATTAGATAACCCACATCCAGATTGGTCTGTTGCACTAGGTGCTGTTGCGTTTGGTAAAGCACGTCGTGGTGCACAGCTAAAAATTGGTGGTGGTGCAGCGCGTTCTTACTTCTTGCATCTTCAAGAAAAGAACAAGATGGGCAAAGCGCTCTGTTTGCTTGCAAAAGGGACAGAAGAAGGTCACGAGATCCGCTTAAGTGGTCGTCGTTTCTCGCTTACCTTGGGTGAACCCGTTCGCTTTAACCTGCTGACTTCTACCCACGACACCTTAACCAATAACACCGCCATTCAAAACGGTGTAATGGTTGACGTTGATCCGGACTTGTTTGCTCCCCTGCCGCCTTATATCACCACCCTTGAAGGTGAAGGTGCTGAACTGCAAGCCAACCAGAAAGAGCGCGTAGAAGTGCAACTGGCGTGTCAGTTGACTGAAGTCGGCACACTTAAGATGGAATGTGTCAGCGCAGAAGATGACAGCAAACGTTGGGAGCTGGAATTCGAAGTTCGTAACAAGCAAACCGACGACAGTGAACAAGTTAAACTTCACCCTAAGTTGAACGAATGTAAGGAGCTGATCGCTCGCCTTTACAGCGGTAACAAGAAAAGCGCAGAAGGCAAAGAGATCAAAACCTTAGCCAAAGACCTTGAGAAGAAGCTCGGCAAACGTGACGCATGGGACTTCACCACACTCCGTCAACTTTTCGATACTTTTGCACAAGGTCGTAAGCGTCGCCGTCGTTCTGAACAGCACGAGAAAAACTGGCTTCGTTTGGCGGGCTTTGCACTGCGTCCGGGCTTTGGCGATCCAACAGACTCTTGGCGTATTGAGCAAGTTTGGGGACTGTATCAACAAAATATTCAGTTCAAAAACCATCAAGGTTGGACAGACTGGTGGGTATTCTGGCGACGTATCGCAGGTGGTTTGAGCCAAGAGCAACAAGAGACCATCTTGGCGGACATCGCGAAATACCTACACCCTGGCGCGATGAAAAACCCACAATCCGCCAAAGCAGCGCAAGATATGGGTTACGAGTCAATGGTGCGCTTGTCTGCCTCTCTGGAGCATTTAGAAGTCGAAGACAAAGTTCTATTGGTAACGTGGTTCTTGAGCAAAGCCATCAACCAAAACCAGTTTGAACAAGCGCACTGGTGGGCATTGGGACGCTTGGCATCGCGAACGCCACTTTATGGCAGCCAGCACAACGTCATTCCTCGTGAACAAGCGGAACAGTGGCTACCTAAATTACTGGAACAAAACTGGCAGAAAGAACCAATGATCGCGTTCGCAGCCGTAATGATTTGTCGTAAGACGGGCGACCGCCTATTTGATATCTCAGACGACTACCGTGAGCAGGTACTGGCTAAGTTGAAGCAAAGCAAGGTGCCTGAATCTTGGGTATCACTGGTTGAAGAAGTCAAAGAGCTATCTGAGAGCGAATCGAAGCGTATCTTCGGTGATGCACTCCCAAGCGGCCTGACGCTGGTAAATAACTAAGCTCCCATGCTTATAAACGCAACAAAGCCCTTCGAGTGAAGGGCTTTGTTTTATCTGATTCTGCTTGCTGACGATAGTCGACTCGTTAGTTCATTTCCGTATTGATTACCACATCACGCGTTTCATTATCCATATCACTGATGCCGACCACTGAGATTTCACGGTCAGATAAATTCTCAATCATGCTGTCTTCTAACCCACCATCCGTCATCCACGCATAGAATTTTTCTGCAATACGATCCGAACCTTCTCCGACAAACGTTAATGTGACCTTCTTCATTTGTGACACTCCATCAATTTACGATTCAGCCACTTAAGCGTAGTATGTTTCGCAAATATCGACATAAACTAGGACTAACTTCTTTTATGAGTATCGAAAAATTTGACGCGATTTATCAGCGCGCTGCCGAGCGTAAAGGTGGTGAAGATCAACTTGAAGCGCTTTTGTCTCATCCACTAAGCAAAGAAGAGCTGGCAGCGATTCCCGACGACCGTTGGCTGGCCGCTTTTTCGATGAAAGTATTCCAAAGTGGGATTTCGTGGAGCGTGGTTCGCAACAAGTGGCCGAACTTCGAAGAAGTGTTCTTCGGATTTAAGATTGAGCCGCTGTTGATGCTGTCAGACGAGCAATGGGAAACCAAAGCAACCGACAAACGCATCATTCGCCACCTCACTAAAGTCATGTCGATTCCTGCCAACGCACGTATGATCCACGAAGCAAAAATCGAATATGGCTCGTTTGGCAAAATGGTTGCCGATTGGCCGCAAGAGAAAATCACCGACCTGTGGGCGTATTTGAAGAAACGCGGTAATCGCCTAGGGGGCAATACCGGTCCTTACACACTTCGCCAAATGGGCGTTGATACCTTCATCTTGTCTAGCGACGTTGAAGCTTACCTGCGTAATTGCAAGATCATTGAAGGTGGCAAAGATACGAAAAAATCGCTCGATGCAACCAACAAAGCGTTTGTTCAATGGCAGCAAGAAAGTGGCAGAAGCCTGACTGAAATCAGTCAAGTCATTGCATTTAGTACCGGCGACAACCGCATTTAATCCAGACTGAACACAAAATAAAAACGGCGCACTGATAATTGTTAGTGCGCCGTTTTTATTTTCATTGGTCTATTTCACCTAAACACAGGCTTACTTTGAAGCCAGTGATTCCCACTCCGTCAGTAGCTGCATAATACGGTGAGAGTCTTCCCATGTTGCACAAGGGTTCTCTAACGATGTACGCCCTGCTTCAACCGCTTGGCGAATATTGCGCACTTGATAGAAGAAAGCGTCTCCAGCTGCCGATACAGACACCTCGCGCTTCGACGTCTCGTAAATTTCCACACTAAACTGGTTGTCTTGCGTTGGTAGCCATGGATTCGAGTCTAACGTAATACTGCCTTTACTACCCAGAATAGTGAATTGGTGTTTCAATCCATGATCTTCGGCGGTGTGTACGCTCGCCGTTTGTTGCTCACCGAATTGCATCATCAAACTCGATTCACAGATATTCCCATCGTTACCTCGTCGACCAATCGCCGTCATAGAGCGGTTTCCAACGGCTTGTTCACCCAACATGGTTTTCACCACCAAATGCACTAATGACATTGGGTAGCAACCTAAGTTATACAAAGCACCTTTGCTGTCTGGATTAACAAACTGCGCAATCGACGCAATATAAGACGTGTGGATGGAGTGAAGTTCACCAATCTCTCCCGATTCAAGCACCGAAATCAACTCGCTGATCAACGGGTGATGTAAATACATTAAGCCTTCAGCAAAGAACACCTTGTGTGCTTCTACTGCTTGAAGTGCCAGCTCGGTTTTTTCCATATCGACAGAAAGCGACTTTTCACACAGAATCGCTTTGCCCTGCTCAGCCGCTTTGACGATAAAGTCATGATGAAGGTGATTTGGCAATGCGATGTAAATAATGTCGACTTGCTCATCGGCAATCAACGCATCGTAATCGTTGAACGTATTCTCGATGCCATATTGCTCAGCGAATGTCTTTAAGTTCTGCTCCGAACGCCCAGCAACCGCGTACAGTTCACTCTTGTCATCGCCTTGGATTGCCTCAGCCATGACACCTGAGATAAAGCTTGTGCCTAAAATACCCCATTTCATGTTCGCCTCTCCTATTGAGCTTGGGTTTCGAATGCTTGAACTAACTCCGCCATTTCAGCCGCAATAAACGCTTGTGTATGCGGCATAGCAAAATGCGCTTCAATCACGGTGCGGTTTTCATATCGCTCCCAAAGAATCACACGTTGTGGATCTTTAGAATCGTAGGTCGCATTCGCTTGCAAGCACCCCGCTTCGCTTTGCATATCAAGGCAAAATTGTTCAATGGCTTCAACTACTTGTTGTCTTGGCTTATCGGCATTCATTTTCAGTTCGGCGGTAACAAAAATCGTCTCATTCATGATGGATCTCTTTCTCCATTCTTAATCATACGCCCACTGTAATTAACCTCGTTTGATTGATAAACTCTGCTTTAGTTATTTCTTTATCAACTCTGGGTGTGCAATGGATAAATTAACAAGCATGAAAGTTTTCGCTTACGTGGTCGAACACGGCAGCTTTCGTAATGCTGCACACCACTTTGATATTTCACCGACTATGGTTGGCAAGCACGTGAGCTTTCTTGAGCAAAGCTTAGGTACACAGCTGATTCATCGCACCACGCGTAAACAGTCCCTGACCGAAGCTGGCAGACTCTACTACCAAGAGTGCCACCGCATTATTGAAGACATCACCAACGCAGAGAACCTGATCCAGACGCTGATCAACCGTCCAACCGGAACTGTAAAAGTTAACTGCCCTGTCACGTATGGCAAAAAGGTCATTGCTCCTATCGTGGCTGACTTCTTAGCTGAATTTCCCGATTTGAACGTTGAGCTGATGTTGGACAACAATTTGATTGACCCATATCGAAGCGAAGCTGACGTGATTATTCGAATCGGTGAGTTGGTCGATTCGTCGTTAGTCGCGAGAAAATTGGGTGAATACCACATGACTTACTGCGCCTCACCCTCTTACCTTGAGCAACATGCCCCTATCCAATCACTTGATGACTTAGCACAGCATCATTGTTTGGGGTTTCAGTATCACCAAGGAGAAAGCCAACAAGTGGTGAACATGCCATCTAATACCTTTGGAAACAGCAACACCCGATTAACGTCTAATAATGGCGATGTACTTAAGTTTGCCGCGTTAAAAGGCTCTGGTGTTCTTCTGCAACCAAAGATCTTAGTTGAGCAGGAAATCCAATCTGGCGCCTTGGTAGAAATTCTCCATTCACACATTCCCAAGCCAAAACCGATCCACCTGCTTTACCGTTCAAAACAGCTTTCCCTTAAAAATCGCACCTTAGTCGATTTTGTTCTTTCGCATGTGAATCCGTAACGCCACACCATAAAGCGGCGACAATTTAACCATTTAATTAACTTTTATTGTCGATATGACAAATATTATTGCTTATTAATTGTCTTTATTTTTCATGTTGTTAGTAAAGAACGCTCATTTAGTGAACATCATTTATTGATTCACACCAATTGCATTGCTCTGACAAAGTGACTACGATTGCCGCCTTTCCTGAGTGAACTATCAAAAAAATATCGAGAAATTTAATCTAATTTCTCTTCCTGTTCGTGTGCAATCACAACATTTACACTCATTTCAAATTGCATAAGCACATTCCTTTGCTTATGAAAACGACATTGATTTCTCAACGCTTTTAGTCACGTATGTGACTTTTTGGCTTGAGAGAGATTTTTATTCAAGGTAGGTCACAAGGACGCTACCCCTTGACTGCATTTACTGGAGGATAAGATGCCTAAAGGTCTAATGCTGACTGACTTAGCCATCGCTGGCTTACTATTGATTTTGGCAAAAGTCATTCGCGTTCACGCGCCATTACTACAGCGTATGTACATTCCATCGGCGGTTCTCGCAGGATTATTCGGTCTAATTTTTGGACCAGCCCTGTTAGACGTACTGCCTTGGACCGATACGTTTACCGCTAACGCAAGCCTATTAACTGCTGCACTTTTTTCTGCGTTAGGTCTGGCAACGGATGTTCCATCACCTAAAGCCGTCGCACAGCGTGCTGGCTCATTGTGGGCATTTAACCAAATCGCTTCTGTTTCTCAGTGGTTGTTTGCGGCAATGTTTGGTCTAGTTCTCACAACCTTCTTCTGGCCAGAGATTAATCCCGGCTTTGGTGTGACAATGTCTGCGGGTTTTATGGGCGGACATGGCTCTGCATCTGTTGTTGGTGAAATCTTCACGGGGCTTGGCTGGGAAGATGGCTTCACACTTGGCTTAACGTTCGCAACCGTGGGTATTTTCATTTCAATTTCTGTCGGCATGCTCATGCTGCAATTCGCATTGAAGATGGGTTGGATTCGTAGCTTTACGACATTCGATAGCATGGATGAACACGAACGCAAGGGGCTCGTTAAGCCTGATGATCAAGAGCCGGTAATGAAAGACACCATGTCTTCCCTGTCGGTTGATTCTTTTGCGATTCACGCGGCGTTGGTTGTAGTGGTAACAGCTTTCTCGTATGTAGCGGCTAACTACTTATCTTCTTTCCACGATAAGGTACAAATCCCTACGTTCGTAACTGGCTTCCTTGGCGGCATGCTCGTGCGAATCGTCGCGAAACAAACGAAAGCTTCACGCTATCTTTGTGACGGTGCATTCAAACACGCTGCGGGCATCAGTACCGATTATTTGATTATCTTTGGTATCTCAGCCATCAAGATTACCGTCTTAGCCCAGTATTTAATGCCGATGGTAGTGCTTGCAATCGGCGGTATCGCCTTCACACTATGGCTAATCTTCTGGGTTGCCCCACGTATCATGGGAGAAGATTGGTTCGAGAAAGGCATTTTCTCTTGGGGTTGGTTAACCGGTACGGTTGCCATGGGTATTGCGTTGCTTCGTATTGTTGATCCAAAAATGCGTAGCAAGGTGCTTGATGATTACGCCATCGCTTATGTCCCTGGCTCAATCACTGACATCTTCATCATCTCTTTGATGCCAATCGCGATGTATAACGGCATGCACTGGCAAGCGCTTGGTGTAGGATTAGGTTACATCGCAATTGTCTTATTTATTTGGCGATTCATTTTTAAACGTAACAGCAGTGCTCTGACACACGAATCTTAGTCGCTTTACTCGGGAGGATTTTATCCTCTCGAGTTCATTCCTTGGTTTTTATCAAAATCACTCCTCATCTCGAAAGTAAGCAACTTGTTTTATATTTGAGATTTGCAATCCCGATCTCTTACTATCATCCTTTTTTAATACTTGACCTGAAAGTTTCTATATCAGAATAGCCGCCTATTCGTTTCTAAAACATGGAGAAAGGCTGTGCGTCGCTCTCAAGGATTTACTCTTATTGAACTCATTGTGTGCATCATCATTCTTGGTATTGTAAGCGTCGTTGCATTTCCTAAATTTCTTGGCTTACAAAAAGATGCCAGAGTGGCGGTTCTATATGGAGCCAGAGAAGCACTCATGACCGCCAACAACTTTGTCTACACCAAAGCAGTGATTCAATCTCAAGAGACAGTAGATGGCGGCATACAATATAACATTGATCTAGATAATGACGGCCATAACGACCTAATTGGTTACTTTGGATTTATCAAAAATGTTATTCCAGCAAAAGAGCTAGCAGGCTTTGATCCGCAACTCACTATCAACACTTGGTATGGGGTAGATAGCCCAGACGAGCCCTACTTCCTTATTGGTTTTGCAAACAAGCCTGTTGGTCCAGAACATATGTGTTATGTCGAAGTTTACTACCCAGAAACTCCTGGTGGCCAAGTGAAATACAAAATACAAACTGACGATTGCTAATTCCCATAGAGAGTGGCAGTAACACTTTTACTTTTGGTGTCTTCATCGTTATTGCAAGGTCATGGCTCCAAAACCACCATTAACAACTATTTCACATAATGTCGTCGCACAGTTAGCTCATAGAGATAAAACCAGTAATTTGCGCCGACACATGGTTATAATTGAAACAATCTATCGTTTTTAAACCCGCCTATAACTTGTGCTTGTAAACTCATCATTTCGCTCAATAATAGTTCCATAACCAATTCAATAATTTAAAGCGGGAGGCGTAATGAGAATATTCTGGCAGCTACGTTGGTATTTCCAACAAAAGTGGAGGCACTATGTCGGATCCATTCTGCTTTTCGCTGTGATATCAGCACTACAGCTTGTTCCTCCCAAAGCGGTCGGTATCATTGTCGATGGCGTGGTCGATAATACCCTCGAAACCAGTACCTTAGTTATGTGGTTATTGGGTCTTATTGTGCTGTTTTTTGCGATATATGGCTGTCGAATACTGTGGCGGATCTGGTTATTTGGCGCAAGTTGGGAACTAGGCACCATTTTGCGTAATCGCCTTTATCGTCATGTCTCTACTCAGCCCCCTCGATTCTTTGAACGCTACAAAACTGGCGACCTGATGGCGCGTGGAACGAACGATGTTCGCAACATTGTTATGACCGCAGGTGAAGGCGTGTTAACAGCGGCCGATTCTCTGATCACAGGTATTGCGGTTTTAATCATTATGGTAACGCAAGTAAGCTGGAAGCTCACCGTAATGGCGCTTCTTCCAATGCCATTTCTTGCCATCATCATCTTCTTTATCGTTCGTATTCTGCATAAACGATTCAAAATCGCACAAGAAGCCTTCTCTACGATGTCAGACATGACTCAAGAGTCACTAAATGGAGTACGTATGCTGCGTGCTTTCGGATTAGAAAACCAAGAGCAGCAACGTTTTGAAGAGGTTGTGGATGATACAGGCGAGAAGAACATCGCCGTTGCCCGTGTTGATGCGCGCTTTGATCCAGCCATTCAGCTGACTATTGGTATGTCTTTCTTTTTGAGCGTGGCGTCTGGTGCCTACTTAGTTGACCAAGGTGATATCACACTCGGGGATTTGACCGCATTTACTATGTATTTGGGTCTTATGATCTGGCCTATGCTGGCATTCGCGTTCCTATTTAACATCTTGGAAAGAGGCTCTGCCGCATGGAACCGACTACAAGAGATCTTTGATGAAAAGCCAGAAATTATCAGTGGCAATAAGCCAATAGAAAATAAACCACTTCCGTTGAAAATTGATATCGACGATTTCCACTGGTCTAGTGATTTACCACCCGCTTTGACGGAAGTAAACATCGAACTGGAACCCGGAAAAATGTTGGGAGTTGCAGGGCCTGTAGGAAGCGGAAAATCGACCCTGTTAACACTACTTTTGCGTCAACATGATTTAGAAAACGGCTCAATTAAATTCGGTGATGTCGAGATCAAGGATGCCTTACTACCGCAGTGGCGCAACCGTTTTGCCGTGGTTAATCAAAGCCCGTTTCTATTCTCCAAATCTATCTTCGACAATATTGCCTTAGGCAACCCTAATGCAGAGAAAGAAGAAGTCTATAGAGCAGCAAAGTTAGCCTGTATACATGACGATATTGAGAAGTTTCCTGAAGGCTACCAAACAGAAGTCGGCGAAAAAGGCATTACACTCTCCGGCGGGCAAAAACAACGTATTGCGATAGCACGCGCTATGCTGCTGAATGCCCAAGTGTTGGTTTTGGACGATGCACTTTCCGCTGTCGATGGACGGACCGAACATCAAATCCTTAAGAATTTAGAAACATACTACCGTAATCAAGCCCTAATCGTTATTGCGCACCGCCTCACCGCTTTGGAAGCAGCAGACGAGATCATTGTATTGAATCACGGACACATTACTGAACGTGGGCAACATAGCGCTTTATTAGCGCATAAAGGCTGGTACGCCGAGATGTTCGAGTACCAAAAACTAGAGCAGGCGATGGAGGAATAATGAATGAACCACACCAGCACGTTTAAACGGTTAATGTCTTACCCATTATCTCAACCAAAGCCAATGATTAAAGGACTCGCCTTACTGTTTATTGCAGCGTTAGCCAGCGCCGGCGGCCCTTGGTTGATTCAATATTTCATTGATGAGCACATCGCTAAAGGTGACTATTCACAAAATGTTCTGATTTCGCTAGCAGTAGGTTATATCGCTCTTCAGATCGTATCGGCAACATTCCAGTATTTTCAGTCATTGCAATTTAGCATTGTCGCGGCTAACACGATCAAAGCGATTCGTAAGCAAGTATTTTCTGGCGTGATTAAGCAGCCGTTGTCTGCGTTTGATTACACTCCTGCTGGAAAATTGGTGTCGCGAATCACCAACGATACGGAATCTTTACAGCAATTTTATGAGCTTTTGATCGTGACCGTGGTGAAAAACGTGGTCATGATTGTCGTAATGCTTGGCGTTATGTTTTTCATGAGCTGGAAGCTCACACTCGTTGTGCTTGTATTGCTGCCGATCGTCATCGGCTTTATGTACTTGTTTAAGCAGCTAAGTACAGAAAGCTACCGAAAGATGCGTGACCTATTGACCGATATAAATGCGAATCTGAGTGAATCCATTCAAGGGATGAGTGTCATTCAATTAATGCAACAAGAAGAGCGTTTTAATAAACAGTTCAACGAGCTAACCGCAGAGCATCTGGTGGCATCTAAACGAGTGATTCGGCTAAACGGCTATCTGCTAAGACCATTAATGGACTTACTCGCTGGTCTTGCGTTGCTTTGCTTGGTTGCGATCTTTGGTTTTAATGGTATTGAGTTGATTGGTGTGGGGGTACTGTATGCATTTATCAGTTATCTTGCGCGAGTTACTGAACCACTAATTGAGATGACTCAGCAACTTGCTCTACTTCAGCAGGCGTTAGTATCAAGCGAACGTGTTTTTGAATTGATTGATGCGAAAGAACAAACTTACGGGGGCGATCATCAACCATTAAGGTCAGGTGCTATCGAACTTAAAGACCTCACATTTAGCTACGATGGTAAACAGGACGTCCTAAAAGACATTTCGTTGAAGGCCAACCACCAAGACTTTATCGCGCTTGTCGGGCATACAGGAAGCGGTAAAAGCACCTTAGCGTCACTGTTAATGGGCTTTTATCCAACTCAATGTGGTGAACTGCTCATAGATGGTCGTCCACTTAAAACATTAGGGAAAGACGTACTTCGCAAAGATGTGGCAATGGTTCAACAAGATCCACATATTCTCCCTGCTTCAGTCAGAGAAAACATCTCTCTCAGTCGGGCGGTTGATGACAATCAAATATGGGATGCGTTAGACAAGGTAGGTTTGGCAGAACAAATTCATCGTTACCCTAACGGGCTAGACACGCAGTTAGGTCAAGGCGAAACTAATTTATCTGCAGGTCAGAAACAGCTTTTGGCGTTAGCACGTGTGCTTGTGGTAAAACCTAAGATATTGATATTAGATGAAGCAACCGCAAATATTGACTCAGGAACAGAGGCTTTAATCCAAAAGAGCTTGGCGGTCCTCAGACAAGACATGACGCTCGTTGTTATTGCTCATCGGCTTTCAACTATCTTAGATGCAGACCAAATCATTGTTCTTCATCATGGGGAGTTAGTCGAGAAAGGCACACACAAAGCACTCTTAACGCAAAATGGTCGTTATGCTCAAATGTATCAGTTACAGCAAGCAAACCGACATCTACAACAGATTGAAGAAGACACCAAGCAACTCGAAGAAGCGGTGTGATTTTAAGCCCGTGCCTTCTTTTTATTTAGTCGGCATGGGCATAATTGGTGTAACTTCAAAATTTAACCTTGTTAGCTTCCAATTTCTTCATAATGTGAACTAATTTTCTATTTCTTACCTATTATTGACATAACCCCTCGCTATATCACGCAAGGTCGTTGTAAAATCGTACGGTACTTAAGTCTACTGCCTGTGGCATTGGGCTGAATTCCGCTTTCTAATTATGCACATTAATCTCATGACACAAGTCCATGGACAAAGATAAGTTTACTAACATCTATCGCTTGCCTGGTTCGATTCAAATTCGTATCGGTAAATGGCAAAAGACGTTCCGCGGCACCTCTGATTTAGTTTTACATCAGGCGCTAATGGAGCGTAATAAGCAATTTAAGAAGCCAGACTTTTTACCTAAAGGCTGGTGTGTCACTCCTATTGATGAAAACGACATTACCATTACGCATCACGGTAAATATATCCAAACCGTTATGCGCACAATGCTGGACAGAAAGGTCTCATACAAGCGACTGTTCCTATCTCGAATGAGTCTCGAAGAAGGTGAAAAAGTGCTCCACAATTACAAGCTGGAGTGGGTAAGAAAACATAACCAGATCGCCAAAAAGTACAATCAAATTAAAAAGAAACAATATATGAACTTTGCAAGAGAAGAAGAGGAAACCCTCTACCCTTCGATTCCAAAGGGTGAGTTTGACAAAACGTTATGGAACAAACTTGTCGTATCATCGTTTGGCCCGCAGAAAAAGTACAAAAACCCGCACTTTGTCCGTAAAGCCGATTTCTAAATAAACACCCCTAAAGTTAGGGGTGTTTATTTATACGTTAACTCACCAGTCGTAAGTTAAACTTGCAATAACATTTTGTCGGTCGCCATACCAACAAAAGCCATCACATGTCGCTATGTACTTTTTATCCGCGATGTTTTTAGCTGCGACTTGTAGCTTGTAATCGCCGATTCGATAACTGACCGTCGCATCCATTAAGAAATAACTTGGTACTTTTAGTCTCTCTTCATTGTCTCCGTATGACTCACCTGTATAGCGCGCGCCTAAGCCAACAGCAAAGCCATCAAGAGGTCCATCAAAGAAACGATAATGTGCCCAAGCTGATGATACGGTATTCGCCACTTGGGAAGGTGTTTTGCCAACCCATGCCTTATTGATGTCTTCTTTTATCTCTGTATCAACGTACGCAATGTTCCCGATCAATGTTAAGGATGGTGTCACATTAGCTACAGCTTCAAACTCAACGCCGTTATTTTCTATTTTTCCTATTTGCGTTAATTCACTCAAGTAGATACGAGCCAAGTTTTCTTTTGTTGCCCGATACGTTGCAACATTGAAATAACCATCAAATGAATCCGGTTGGTATTTCATACCGATTTCAAATTGATCACCGCTTTCAGGCTTCGCTGGCTTACCATTGCTGTCTTCTTGAATAATTGGATCAAAGTACTGAGAGTAACTAAAGTATGGCGTGAAGCCAGAATCAGAAATATAAGCCGTTCCCACGCTAAACGTCCACTCTCCATTATCGACTTTCGTGCGAGCACCCGTGGTAACATTATGTACTTCATTACTTGTATCGTCGTAACGTGCCCCCAATAACATCGCCCATTTATCGTTGATCAGCATATGATCTTGAAAGTAGACGCCGAGTTGCTGATTATCGATTTTCGTTCTTTGCTTATCGGTTTCGCTCAATGGTTGTAGCGTATTCGGATCGAGTAACATTATGTTATCCGAATAAGTAGGATTAAATACATTAAACCTAGGATCGGGCAAAGCTCCCATTGGTGTGTTTAATAATGCACTACCATTAGCAACGATAGGGTCATTGGCAAAATCTTTACCATCGATACTGATCATTTGAAAATCTATGCCCAACATCAAGTTATGCTCAACACTTCCCCCATTTACTTGGTGCATCAAACGATTATCGATATTAAAAGCATCAGATGACCCATCTTCTGTTGAAGCACCCCGAAGTATGGTTTTGCGTTCATTTGATGGGTCCAAAGCCGGCCCCAACGCAGGCACGTCAGCCGAGTAAACGTACGAATACATTTGTCTTAGCTTAACATCCATTTCGCTGTAACGAGCTGCTTGAACAAATGAAGTGGTATCATTAAATGCATGAGAAAACTCATAGCCTAAAGACACCTGCTCACGCTCAAACGTCTCCCAGTTAGGATTGCCTATCGCTAAACTATCACTGATCTTTCCATTTTTGTTTGGCGTTAACGTTCCTTCAACTGGCAAAAATTGCAGATAAGGATCTGAGTCGTCTTTTTGATAGCTCGTTAGAAAGGTAATTTCAGACGTCTCATTAAATTTGTACGTCATCGATGGAGAGAGAAGAATGCGCTCTGCTTCTACCCCACTAATTCTCGTCCCATTTTTTCTCGCTAACCCTTGAAAGCGGAAAGCTAGCTGCTCACTCACCTCAGAGTTTACGTCAAGAGAAAGTTGTTTACGGTCTTCAGAACCGTACTCCAAAGATACAAGTCCTGACCCCCCATCAAATTGAGGTCGCTTACTGACAAGATTGATAACCCCACCTGGAGGGTTTTGCCCATAAAGAACAGACGCTGCACCACGTAAAACTTCAACCCTCTCTAACGCAAACGGATCTATTTGCCAACTATAGAAGCCAGAAGAATATAAACGGGTACCATCTTGATACAACCCGCTGTTCGCTTGTTTAAAACCACGAATAATAAACCAATCTTGCTTGTTATCTTCGCCGAAATAATTAGTTTGAATGCTTGGTGTGTACTGTAGTGCGTCAGAAATGCTAATAGAGGCACGATCATCCATTTGCTCTCGCGTAACAACAGACACCGCTCTTGGAGTCTCATTGATAGCAATATCAGTTTTCGTCGCTGCCCGACTCTTCGCTCCGAGATAACTAAAATCTGGACCAACTGCACTGTCTTGCTGCTGTCCAATCACAACTATATTTTCATCTTCCTGAGCCAAGACATTTGGCGTTGATACAGCTAATACAACTGCCATCGACGTTGGTGTCAGCATAAACTGCCGAGTCATATTCTCTCCTTTTTGTCGGCAGCCAAACCAACCCTTCATGACTTCAGCGACCGCTGAAAGAAAAGCGAGTTACGGCATCGCCAGTTGTTTCCGTAAAAGACAAACCAGAGGTTTTGCATAAAGCACTCGCATAGGTTACGAATGCCACTACGAGTGCTTATTTGTATAAGTACTTTCTTGGTTGAGGCTTAGCTCATTTCTATAAGCGGCGTAAACCCCACATTAAATACAAACCGCCAATGAGAGACGCCATAAGCCCTGTTGGTATTTCTTGCGGGTAAAGGACCTGTCGTCCCAACCAATCAGCCAACAACATCACCCCTGCCCCCAGTATCGCGGCGCATAACATGTGTTGTGACGCTTTGTTAAAACCAAATAAGCGAGCTAAATGCGGAGCCAACAACCCAACAAAGCTAATCGGGCCAACAACCAATGTCGCACTGACCGTGAGACAAGCAACTAAAAGAAGCAGTATTGCGCGTGAACGATCAACTCGAATTCCAAGTGCTTTAGAGGAAGCGGCACCGACAGGAAGAATATCTAGCCATCTTACGCAGAGAAAACTCAACCCTATAAAGACAAGCGCAGATAAAGACAATGGGAGTAACGTTTCAACCGAGACATAGTAGGTAGACCCAGACAACCAAGCCAATGCTTGATAACTTCTTGGGTCACCAGTGGTTAGAATAAAGCTCTGTATTGCATTCATCAGTGCGGTTATTGCAATACCAGTCAACAAAATACGCTCCGGCTGAAAGCCTGACTTACGGTTTAGCAGCACAATGACTAATACCGTCGCTAATGCGCCTACGAGCCCGCCTAGAGAAAGAGTGAAAATTGACGAACCAAACCCAGTAAACATCGCGATGATCAATCCCATCGCTGTCCCTGAACTGATACCGATCAC
>NZ_JADDYG010000358.1:124899-126728 GCF_015163535.1 Vibrio sp. OPT46
TTCAGGACTTGCCATTGGGTTTCCACTTAGGCGTTGAATCATGGTTCCAGCAATCGCTAACATTGCCCCCGCAATTGCTGCTGCAAATAATCTAGGTGCGCGCCATTCCAAAAAAATCCAATTTTGGCTAGCAAATAAATTTGTCCACCCTTCATTTTGCACAGCAACCGTGGCAAAAAGAACAACAGAAATTAACGTGCCGATCAACGCCAATGAGATCGCTTTAGGGTTTAGCTTGTAAACATGTTGACGGTGTCGAGTTAACACTGTTTGAGTATGGCTCTGCGTCTTTTGTGATAAACGAGGTAACAGCCATAACAGTAACGGAGCGCCCAATGCAGCCGTTGCTGCTCCCGTTGGTATAAAACTCGCCATTAGCCCTGGCAGTTGCTGAATAACCAAATCGGTTAAAGTCAATAACATGGCACCAATCAGCATTGATACCCAAAGCTTATGCTGGATTTTATTGATACCTATCAATCGAGTAATCGCTGGCGCCGCTAACCCGATGAAACCGATGATTCCTACGGCAGAAACCACCCAAGAAGTGATTAACACCGCAAGCCCAAGACAGACAAAACGCAACTTAGCTAACGAGACACCTAAACTCTTGGCACCTTGCTCGGAGAGTTCCAACAGACTTAACGGCTTTGCAATCACAAATGCAACGACCGTAGCAAGTGCGATTCGAGGTGCAAGATACGAGAAATCTCCCCATCCACTCTGAACAAGCGAACCGGCTCCCCATATCATTAACCCATTCAGCTTTTCGGTATTCATCATCAGAATAACCGTACTTAATGATGCAAAGTACAGGTTTATCACTAACCCAGAAACGACGACAACCGTTGGAGATAACGCTCGTCGCCATGACAACAGCATCACCAACCCCATCGATATCACACCGCCGATGAGAGCAACCAAATTAGGCGCGATATCCAACATCCAAGGTGCGAATAGCGTTGCTAACATCAAAGCAAAACTTGAACCGCTCGCCACACCAAGTGTCGTGGGTGAAGCGAGAGGGTTACGCAGCACTTGCTGCATCAATACCCCAGCAACCGCTAATCCAGCACCAGATATAATCGTGGTGAAGACTCGAGGCCACCAGCTAAAGTGAAGTAAAACAGAATCGATAGATTGAAAGTTAGGCTCCCATAAACTGCTTAGAGCTAACGAAAATGAGCTTACTTGGTACAATTGGAAAGCACCAATAGAAAAGGTAAATGCCGAAAGTAACACCACAAAGCTTAAAGGCATCGTTTTCATTGTGTTAACTCCTCGACCTTACTCGCCGTAACTAACTCTGCGAAACGGAGGGCTGAAGGCATAGAACCAAAACTCCAAACGGGCGCGACTTGCATGACCTTTTCACCAGATTGTTGAACAACATATTGCCAAAATGGGTCTTGAGAGAGCTGCTCCGCTCCACCATAAGGTAATGGCTCTACGATAACGATTTGAGCTTTTATGCCAGCTAACTTGTCGATGCCAACTAGGCTGAAGCCCCAGCTATTCGTCTTTTCATTCCATGCATTACTCAGCCCAATCTTTTCGATAGCCTGGGAGTAAAGACTATTTTGACCAAAAACACGTACGTGCTTTGTATCCATAAACTGAATCATTAGAAGTGGCGGCTGGCCTTTATTTATACGCTTTTTTAATAAAGACAAACGTTTTTCATATTGTTGGATAAGCGCCTCTGCTTCCGCCTCTCTTCCCAGCTCTTCACCAAACCTCCGAGTGAAACTGGTAAGTACCGACCAATCCGTAATCCCGCTTTCATATAAGTCAATGGTGGTAACCGGGGCGATATCAACTAAGCGATG
>NZ_JADDYG010000359.1:0-6758 GCF_015163535.1 Vibrio sp. OPT46
GTTTCACCTTTTATTTATTCGTGCTACTCATTTTCGAGCGAGTTTGTGGTGAGTAGATTCCCAGTCTCACCTAGGTTCGCGGGAATGACGGAAAGATAGTGCTAAACGAAGAGCGTCATTCTGAAAGAGCCTAAGCGAGTATTAAGAATCTATTTGCAGCGCGTTTTGATGCCGGTGGAGTGAATTGAATTATCTGTGACTGTAAAACTTGCCACCTGCACTCGGAATGCTGAGATCTTAAGAGTTTGATATAAGCGAAGGTTAGGTGGGATTGGTGGTTGAATGTTGGGTAAGGTGCTTGCAACCTTGTTTCAACTTTTGTTTGTTCGTGCTACTCATTTTCGATCGAGTTTACGGTGAGTAGATTCCCAGTCTCACCTAGGTTCGCGGGAATGACGGGAAGAGAGCGCTAAGCGAACAGCGTCATTCTGAAAGAGCCTAAGCGAGTATTCAGAATCTACTTTCAGTGTGTTGTTATGTTGCGTTGTGAATTGAATTATCCGCGAGCACAGAACCAGTTCCTCCCTTTTGAGCTCTGCGTGTTGAGAGCTTCGGAGTTTGATACAAGGGGAGGTTAGGTGGGGTTGCTGGTTGAATGTTGGGTAAAGTGCTTGCAACCTTGTTTCAACTTTTGTTTGTTCGTGCTACTCATTTTCGATCGAGTTTACGGTGAGTAGATTCCGAGTCTCACCTAGGTTCGCGGGAATGACGGAAAGAGAGCTAAACGAACAGCGTCATTCTGCAAGAGCCTAAGCGAGTATTCAGTATCTATTCGCAGCGCGTTGTGATGCTGGTGGAGTGAACTGAATTATCCGTGATTGTAGAGCCATTCCCTCCAGTTTGAACTCGGAGCGCTGAGGGATTTGTTTACACCTCTCCCCAAACAAAAAAAGCCAGCAGTTAATACCTGCTGGCAAAGTCTTTGGGCTTCTAGGTTTTTTTGATTTTATTTCTTGTTACTCATCGCTGTCACGGTGCCCCGATTGGTTTTCCGGGGAAGAAAACACAGCACCGTGCGCTTTGTGCTCAAGAAATTGGAGATTAACCTTGCTTACGGATTAGGTAGTCAAATGCGCCTAAGCTTGCTTTTGCACCTTCACCCATCGCAATGATGATCTGTTTGTAAGGAACGGTTGTTGCGTCACCGGCTGCGAACACACCTTCTAGGCTCGTATCGCCACGACTACCGACCTCGATTTCGCCGCGCTCAGATAGCGCTACTTCTGAATCTTTTAGCCATTCTGTGTTTGGTACTAGACCGATTTGAACAAAGATACCTGACAGTTCAATCTCTTTGATCTCATCTGTGTTGCGATCTTTGTACTTCAAGCTTGTTACGCGAGTACCGTCACCCACTACTTCTGTTGTTTGCGCCATCGTGATGATGTCTACGTTTGGTAGTGAGTTCGCTTTGTCGATAAGCACTTGGTCTGCACGAAGTACGTCTGCAAATTCAAGAACCGTTACATGTTCTACAATACCAGCAAGGTCGATAGCAGCTTCGATGCCTGAGTTACCACCACCGATAACTGCGGTTTTCTTGCCTTTGAACAGTGGGCCGTCACAGTGTGGGCAGTACGCGACACCTTTGTTGCGGTACTCTTGCTCACCCGGAACGTTCATTTCACGCCAGCGTGCACCAGGGCTTAAGATGACACTCTTACTCTTCAGCGTTGCGCCGCTTTCAAGTTGGATGTGAATCAAACCATCTTCTGTATGTGCTGCGCCCATTAGCTTCTCAGCTTGTTGCTCAGTCACGACGTCTACGTCGTATTCTTTTAGGTGTTCTGCTAGGTCAGTTGCTAGTTTTGGACCTTCAGTACGTTTTACCGAAATGAAGTTCTCGATTGCCATGGTGTCCATAACCTGACCACCAAAACGCTTAGCAACAACGCCAGTACGAATACCTTTACGAGCAGCGTATAGTGCAGCTGCGCTACCACCAGGACCACCGCCGACAACAAGCACGTCGTATGGGTCTTTTTCGCTCAGTGCTTTCGCCGCTTTCTCGCTCGCGCCGTCATCCACTTTGTTTAGGATTTCAGTCAGAGACATACGGCCTTGACCGAATAGCTCACCGTTCACGAATACACTTGGTACTGCCATGATGTCGCGTTGTTTCACTTCATCTTGGAACAAACCACCGTCGATCATGGTTGCTTTTACTTTCGGGTTGATCGCCGCCATCATGTTGAACGCTTGAACCACGTCCGGACAGTTTTGACACGACAATGAAATGAAGATTTCTACGTCTAGATCTTTGTCTAGTGCTGCGATTTGCTCAATCACTTCTGGTTCTAGTTTGATTGGGTGACCGCCAGAATGAAGCAGTGCCAATACTAGAGAGGTAAATTCGTGACCCATTGGCAAGCCTGCAAAGCGTAGTGCTGTGCCTTTTGCTGGGCTAGTTACCGCCATCACTGGTTTACGTGCGCTTGCGTTGTCGTCACGTTCAACGGTGATTAGGTCGCTCATCTCTGCGATTTGGTTCGCTAGAGACAAAATGTCATTCGATGCTTTGCTTTTATCTAGACTAACCACTAAACGAACTTCTTCTTTTACATTAGCCAGATATTGTTTGAGTTGTTGTTGGATCGCTTGGTCTAACATAGTTGTTACTACCTTAATTAAATAGTTACCAATCAAAACAAGTATTTGTTCATTCTTGCTAGCTAAAATCGTTGATAACTGCGTTATAGATTTTGTAGTTAGAGTAACTAGCTATCGAAAATCTATGCCTGGTTCTAAACGATTTTTTCTACGCAATTACTGCACACCTACTTATTCAGATAGGTAATAAAAAGTGGTTACTGTAGATAAAACCTGAGGGGGAGAGAGCAAATCAGGCAGAAGGTCGTCAAGGTATCTAACCTGAAGTGCTCTCTAATTCAGTTCTAATCAGAAAAAGGAAATCGGGAACTGATTAGAACTTAAATTTCAGTGGCTTAGATTTTGCCAACTAGGTCTAGTGATGGAGCTAGTGTCTCTTCACCTTCTTTCCATTTAGCTGGGCAAACTTCGCCTGGGTGCGCTGCTACGTATTGAGCTGCTTTCACTTTGCGTAGTAGGTCTTCTGCGTCACGACCGATACCTTCAGCAGTGATTTCCATTGCTTGGATAGTACCTTCTGGGTCGATTAGGAACGTAGCGCGGTCTGCAAGACCTTGACCTTCACGCATCACACCGAAGTTGTTTGTGATGTTGCCTGTTTGGTCGCCAAGCATGTGGTACTGAATCTTACCGATTGTGTCTGAGCTGTCGTGCCATGCTTTGTGAGTGAAGTGTGTGTCAGTTGATACTGAGTAAACTTCTACGCCACGTTTTTGTAGCTCTTCGTAGTGGTCTGCTAGGTCGCCCAGTTCTGTTGGACATACAAACGTAAAGTCTGCTGGGTAGAAGAAGAATACTGCCCATTTACCTAGAACGTCTTGTTCTGTTACTTCAACGAATTCACCGTTTTTGTACGCTGTAGCTGCAAATGGTTTGATTTGAGTATTAATCATAATTTACTTTCCTTTGAATGTTTTAAGCTGAGCTGTTGTTGCTTTCGGAAAGTATATTCTCATTGGAGTGTGTTTAAGGAAAATCGCTTGTAACTATCCTATTGATAGCCATTTCCTATTTCACTTGATAGGGAAATCCGATGTAAGTGAGTTTGCTTTGATAGGTTTTATTGAAGATGAAGGCAGATTAGCAATAGAGAATACCGATGATTACTTTGAGTAGATCTTCTAGCTAAGATCGAAAGAGCCTGCATCTCGGCAGGCTCTTTCTAATAGGAAGTGGGGAAGCGAATGCTTCTATTTTGTTAGCTCAGATTGTCGAGCACTTTGCCACATAGCTTCTTCAGCATGATCATTTCATCCAGCTCTAAGGTGATTTTGCACATCATGGCGTTTGGCACAGACTTAGCTTGTTCTTTAAGGTCACGACCTTGTTCTGTTAGGTTGAGTACGCGAACGCGTTCATCGGTTTCACTGCGCCCACGCTCTACATAGCCTTTTGCTTCTAAGCGTTTAAGTAGCGGCGTGAGTGTGCCTGAATCCAAATGCAGTTGCGACCCCAATTCTTTCACACTGGCACCGTCTTTCTCCCACAGCACCATCATCACTAAGTACTGCGAATAAGTCAGATCAAGCTCGTCCAGCAACGGGCGGTAAGCTCGGATCACTGCATTTGCTGCGCTGTAGAGCGGGAAGCAAACTTGGTTTTCGAGTAAGAGTTTATCGTCGTCGGTCATGGTGTTGTCGGTGTAACACTGGCTCATTGGCGTTGCCTACCTGCTCACAGAGAAAGAGAGTCATAAAATAAATTGTGCACAATATAGTTGCAAACGATCTTTACTTCGATATAAGATTGCAAGCAATTAAATTGTGCGCAACTTAAATTAAGAAGGACACTCGCATGACTACTCTATACAAAACTCAAGCTACCGCTTTGGCTGGTCGTAATGGTCAAGTAAAAACTGATGACGGTCTTCTCGATCTAGAGCTGTCATACCCGAAGGAAATGGGCGGCACAGGCGCAGCAACTAACCCAGAACAGCTTTTTGCAGCGGGCTATTCAGCGTGTTTTTCTAACGCGATTTTGCACGTAGCACGTGAAGGTAAAGTGAACCTGAAGAGTGCACCCGTAACAGCGGAAGTGGGCATCGGCCCGAACGATAAAGGCGGCTTTGCACTAACAGTGAGCCTAGCGGTAGAGCTAGACATGCCACAAGAACAAGCGCTAGAGCTAACGCGCATTGCACACCAAGTTTGCCCATATTCAAACGCAGTTCGTGGCAACATTGATGTGGCAGTAACGGTAAACGGCGAAGCAATTTAAGCGGTTTCAACCACTGCACAAAGACAAGAAAGCCTGCAAGCACGCAGGCTTTTTTTGATTGGTATGAGTCGAGAATACTTAACGCGACTCTAGCGGGTAAGAGCGGTAGCTCCACATGCCGTAAGTACGCAGAGCATCGCGGTAGATACCAAGCAGCTCACTATCGCTGGCTTTGGCTAAGTCTTTCAGTGGCTTGTCTGGATAGCTCACTGTGTCGAAAGTGATGCCTTGCGGACCAGTTTGCCAGCTTGCGATTTCAAACAAGGTTTGACCGCGGCGCACGTGGCTCGCTGAGCTTATGATGGTCGCGTGTTTAATGTTATGACGCGCCAATGCGTAGCTGCTGAATAGGGCGTTACCTACCGTGCTGGTGGCGTAGTTTTCTTCAATGATGCGATCTTTGCTGATGCCTTTTTCAATCAGCCAATCCGCCATTAACTTGCCTTCGGTTTTGTGGTTCTTCGGTACACCACCCGTCAATACGATCAATGCGTCTGGATTTGCTTTCGCCATTGCTAACGTAGTTTCCAAACGCTCAACCAAGATTTGATGCATTGAACCATCTGGGTTCAGCGCGTATCCCAACGTGACGATTGCGCCTTTGTCATCCAATTTGCCTTTGTCGGCTTTCTCTTTTAGCGGCGTGGCAAGTACGCGGTCAACGGTGTCGAAGATGCGTTGGATGTCTGCCGCTTTACCTGCATTGAGCTTAGTGAGCGTCGCCATGTGTTTCGCTGATTCCGTTTGGTTGCCCTCAAAGCGTTGCCATACCGCTAAGTAAGCGTGCAAATCCACATCGTCTGGTGCAACAGAAAGGGCTTGTTCAAACAGTTCAATCGCGCGGTCTGCATTCTTGTTGTAGATCTGCGCGTTGGCCGCAGAAATCAGTAGGTCAGTACGGTACGGCTCAAGTTTGTAGGCTTCTAGTAAGCGGTCGGTGACAATCTCCATGTTGCTCGGCATTTTGGCGGTAAAACCTGCGTGCGAGATACGCGCAGGGGATCTGAATGCTTGTACCGCGTCATTCAGCAGTTGGTCGACAACCTGACGTTTAGTGACGATCTGTGAGTAGTCGGCGGAAGATTGGACGGCGGCATCGTTAGCCGCGATAGAGTATGGGGCAGCAGTCAGCGCAATCACGCTACCAAGAGCAATGGCAAGTAAGTTCTTCTTCATGGAATGTCCTAGAGGTGCTGTAGTACCTAGTTTTTATTGTGCCTAGCGTTGTAGGTCGAACGGGGTCGATGGAGTTTTTTCAGTCTAGGTTCGCTTCATGAATAATCTGTGAAATGAATCCCAACTCAGCCGAGCGAATGAATGCGCGTGGCCAAAACGCGAAGTAGGATCACGAAAATACTGAGGTATTCGTTCGTGTTCTAAGTAATTGGATTAAAAGATAAACAGCGTTTGGAAGAACGAATTTAAGCAACCAGAGTAAGAAATGAAAAAGCCTGCAACGATGCAGGCTTATGGTTTATTTGATGGCAGTGCAGAAGCTAACGTCTGCATGGTGCGTTTGTGGGTCGAAGCTGTGGTAAAGCTCAAAGCAAGGACGATCGTCGTTCTCAATACCGGATTCAATCACTTTGCTCATGACATCATCCCATGCTTTTGAGTATTGGCTCGGGTCAGTAATGTGCTGGCGCATCACCGCATACTGACCGCCGGGGAAGTCTTGCAGCTCAATACCTTTCGGAACTTCCGTGTCTTCTGGCACCATTAGACAGATGTCAGTACGGCACTTCTCGTCTGGCGTGATTTCAGGATTATCATGGTAGATGAAGATGCAGGTATTGCCTGCCAAACCTTTCATTCCTGCCCATTGATACAGGCGACCTGATGGCTCTTCATAGCCTTGGCCGTAAGGGCCGTTTACACGAATGTAAGCCAGTTTTGCTTTTTCAAAGTTTTGCGTTTCCATTGTCATGCTC
>NZ_JADDYG010000359.1:6815-10769 GCF_015163535.1 Vibrio sp. OPT46
CATTTGGTGAGTTCAGAGCCAGTATATGAATCGCTTGGTGTTACTTCGTTTCCATTCTTGCGCAACGTGTGTCCAATCTTGCTGTTTCGTGCTAATTCAGAAAACTGCTGGTAGTTTTCGCAGTCACGAAAGGCCGTCGGTGTAACGCCATAATGTTGTTTGAAGGCTTTGGCTAAGCTCTGTGAGCTAGAAAATCCGTACTCTAGGGCAATGTTTAATACCGGTTGCTTGGATTTGAATAAGTCATCGGCGGCGGCTTCTAGACGTAAACGTCGAATGAAATCAGCCAATGTCTCGCCTTGCACGGCTTTGAAGGTACGATGAAAGTGATAAGGGGAAAGGTTCGCCAGCGCAGCCACTTCTGGCAGGTTGAGTGGTTCATTAAAGTGTTGTTCTAAATAACGAATCACAGGAACCAGTCGTTGGTGGTAGTCGACGCGCATCGGGGTATTTCCTTGTTCTGTTCAGCTTGTATTCTCTGCTCAAAGCCTACCGCAATCCAACAAGCTTGCAAGGGAGCAGGGTGAGAAATGCGTGGCGAGATGAGCGTCAATCAGTCACACTCAACGAGCAGATGTTTAAGCAAAAACGTTGCGCTTATTATCTTTACTAACCGCTAGGACAATCATGATAGCTTGGAAACAGTCTCTGCCAGAGTACGAATGGCTCATTCATCAAATTTGGTACTTGGAAGTGCCAGAGGGTGAAGTCATTGACCCCAAGCCGCACCTTATTCCAAACCCGCGTGCTCATTTACTCTTTACGCCATCAGAGCAAGGCTACAGCTACGACACGGGAGACACAACGCTTGCTGGCAAAGGCTGCCACTTATTAACGGCTAACGAACATTTACTGTTGTTGGAAGATACGGCTCCCATCAAGCGTATCGGTATCACCTTTCGCCCAGAGGGTTTGTATGCCATTGAGTCACTTTTTAATGATGCATCCCAAGTTAGTGCAATTAACCAATGCGAATGGTTTGAGTGGCTTAACGTGGCGTTTGACGAGCGCTTTCAACTGGGTCTATGGCAGCTAGAGTTGCAAGATTCACCGCAATGGTTGCTGAACTACATCAAACAACATCTAGATGCGTTAGATACCGACCCTTGCCGTACCAAACCGTTTTTGGCATCACAAAAAGCGGTATCCGTGATGGACGCTCAAGCACTACGCTCACCTGAGTTAGCGATGGATATTGATGAGATAGCCAAACAGTGCGCCTGTTCTCGAAGAACGCTTGAGCGCAGTTTCAAGCAAGTGGTGGGGTTGAGCGTTAAGCAGTATCAACAAATGGCACGTCTGGAGCAGATGATTTTGACTCTCTACAAGCAACAAGAAGCGATTGATTGGGCGAGCTTCTCACAGCAATTTGGTTTCAGTGACCAATCACATTTGATTCGTACCCTCAAACAGCAGCTAAGAAAAACGCCGAGCAAATACTTGAAAAAGCGCGACTTAACCATCGATATCTATGGCGACTTTGAGTCGTAATTCATTGCTAATCAGCCCGAAAGTTGTCGCAAAAATCCAATTTTTCTCTTATCCGCTGAGCTACTATTTTCAGCAGATAACGAGGTAACACATGTCATATCAAAAACTAAAACAAGGCGAAGCCATCCCATTTAACGAATCGTTGACTATCCAACTGATTCAAGGCTCTGATCTACAAGATATTATCGAGATGTTGAACGATGATAAGGTCAATCAGTATCTGTTCTTCGCACCTGCTGACAACAGCCTATATGAGGGTTTCTTTGGCCCTATTATTGAAAATACGGCACAAGCGATTAAAGACAGTGTTTGGCCAGATAGCCCAACGTTCGTGATTCGTGACCAACAAGGCCAGTACATGGGTATGTGTGCAGTGACCGCAGTGATGTTCTTAACTGGCAACTACGAAGTAGGTTATCAATTACCAACTTGTGCATGGGGTAAAGGCGTTGCGACTCGCGCTTGCCAAATGATGACCGACATTGGCTTTACTGAGCTAAACGCCCATAAAGTCAGTGCCGATTGCTACGCTTCTAATGCTGGTTCTTACAAGACGTTAGAGAAAAATGGTTTTACTCAAGAAGGCCGTCAGAAAGACTACTACAAACTAGAGCAAGGCTTTGACGACAAGCTTTACTACGGTATGACCGCAGAACAATTCGCGTCTTTAAATCGCTGATTATTAGCCGACAAAAAAGTAGCGAACAAAAAAGGCCGTTAACCCACATGCTCGGGTTAACGGCCTTTTCTATATTCAGCGCTAAATGGCTAAGACTTAGTTGCCTTGGTTTTGGCTTTGAAGCTTCTCTTTTGCTTCTTCAACCTTTGAGAAATCCAATCCCAACTCGTCTACGGCTTCTTTAATTAGCGCAGGGTTTTGCATCACTTGCGCCATCAGCATTTGTAGCTTGTCTTGTGGCAAACCTAGTTGGCTGATTGTTGCCATTGCCGCTAGAGGGTTTTGCGTCAGAGTCTGAAAAATCTCGTTGATTTGTTCGTCGCTGATATTGTTCTCTTTCAGCAAGGCGATAATTGGGTTCATCATATTTCCTTTCAATCATTCATTGGATGACACTGAGGTGCAGTGTATCACTCGGTTACCGGTGTTTGTACTAGCTGAATAATTGGGGCTCCCGCTCAACATTTCAATACCCCGTTAGCTCCATGTAACCAGTCCCAGAATGAGAGCCCTCAATACGTACTGGGCCTTCCCAATAAGGTACCGAAAGCGGCATTTTCGCGTTCGGGTTGAGAGCAGAAACGGTAAGATCAATTTGCTGATTTGGAATCGACACTTGCCACTGGGTTGGATACTTTCGCCCTTGGATTTCTGTTTGCTTGGTTGCTATTAAGCGAATGTCTTTTTGAGAAATGGCGATGCCAGAGCCATCTTGCTGCATCAGCTTTGCGCTGGCGTAACTAGCTTGTCCGGTTTTGGAATCCCGCAACTGGAACACCACCAAGCTAGTTTTGTCACTCAACCTCAGAGCAAACCAGTCCCAGCCTTGTTGTGAGTCGAGTAAGAATTGCGAGCTCCACTCTCGATCTATCCAGCCTTTGCCGGATACTTGATGGGTTTTGCCATCGATCGTGACTTCACCGGAGACATCAATAAACGGTTGGCTGTAGTAATACGAAGCCACCTGACCATCGCCACTTTTGGTACTGTAACCTTGCTCGCCTTGCTTTTGATAAGGCGCAGTGCTGGTAAGCGTCAGCGAATAGCCAAACTGTTTGGAGTTTGCATTCAATGTGGCAGGGAAGAGGTCGTTGGTTGAAGAGGTCCACTGCCAATCATCGAGGTAAACCCGAAATGGAGACGTATCAACACCTGCTAGAGAGGATTGAGCGCGTGACCATTTTTCATCGGCGTAGTGTTTGTCCGTTGTCGTGACCGCGCTGTGCGCCATGTAGATTTGTTGAGCTTGCCACTCGGTTTTCTTCACGTCATCTTCGTCCGTTGGCGGCGCAGCAGCAAAGCGAAATTGTGTCCATTGAACGCCAAGTGGGTTGCCGTCTTCATCAATTAAGTTAGCGGTTAAGTACCACCATTCATGACGAAAGTTTGGGTGCGCTTGATGATCGGTAGGAAAGGTGAGTTCCACCCCTTTTTCTACGGGAGTGAATAGGTTGCTCTCGCTTTGCGTATCTCCGCTTCCCAGCAACGTGCCCATATTTTTTTGTTGGGCATCTTCACAACCGAACAGGAATAAACTGCTTATGAGTAGAGTAAGCTTGCTTGCCAATCGAACCATCACAACACCTCGCTTTGCAAACTGGATACGACAGGCTTGCTGACCAATCGCCACAGCGGAATCAAGGTTGCAATCACCGCCACCAAGATGGTGATCGCCGCAATACTGAGCGCATCACTCCAATTCCACAGATAATTTAAGCTCCAACCAAAAGCGCGTAAGGTGACGATGTCTGTCAGCACATAACCCACCATTGCTCCGAGGGGCA
>NZ_JADDYG010000359.1:10826-26666 GCF_015163535.1 Vibrio sp. OPT46
GGGCGATAACCAGAGTAAAACTGACCAAAGCGACGATCTGTCCGACCACCATGGTCATTAATTTACGACGACTAACACCAAGTGCGTACAGCCTTGTAATGGCGGCTTTGCGTGCGTCGAGCAACATGAAGCAAGCACTGAACAAACCAATCACCGCGACCATCAACGTTACGCCGTTGAGCGCGCGCGTAATAGCGAAGGTCTGCGAGAATATATCCAAAGCGATGGATTTGATTTGCGCCTGATCGTAGAGCTGACTTGGATGCAGATTCAATTGCTCGCACAGTTGCTCATAGACGATTTGTGGGTCCCCCGAGACTTTAATGCCAAGGCTTGTTGGCAAGTCGGTAAATCCGCTCTCTTGCCATAACTTTGGTGCTAATAAGACTTCACCGTTGGGTGAGCCGTAATCATGGAATATCGCACCCACAAGCAGGTTCTTATTTGGAACGGCATCAAGCGTGAGCGCGCTACCCAGTGATAAACCCAGTTTGACCGCGGTTGGTTCACTGATAGCGACTAACTCACCTTGGTAAAAGCGTGACCAGAAGTTCTCCAAATGCGATTTGAACACCATGGTTTGCTCTAAGGTGTCTTTGTCTTTGGTGCCAAGCAAAATCGGTAAACCTTGCAGGTTATCATCGACGTAGTATTGCTTGTAGACGGTCTCAACCTTGTCGAACTGCCCTAATGCGCGCTCTACATCAGCGATTTCTCCTTGGGCAGGGCTGACGTAAATGTCGGCGTGTAGCCTTTGTTCTAACCACTGTTTTAGGGTGGATTCAAAGCTGCCCACTAGCGTGTTCATCCCCATATTGGCAGTAACGGCGAGTAGCAGTGCCATCATGGCGAGAGAAAGCGGAGAAATCAGCTCACGCAACTCAGCAAACAGATACTGCATCAAACCGGAAGTGGTGCGCTTTTCACACCAATTGGCTAACACGCTGAGTGTTTTGGGTAGATACAAAGGAATCGACACCACAAGCACGCCGAGCCACGCCATGGTAAATCGGTGATGCTCACTCAGCCATAATCCTGCAAGTGCGAGAGCCGTCAACGCAGCACCTATCACGAACAATTGGTTTTCGTTAGAGGCTTCCGGCGCTTGATAAAATCCGCCATGAGAGGAAAGCGGCTGGCGCACTCGCTGTTTAAAGTGCTGCCAACATGCCAATAGGGTTGCGGTTAACGTGAGTAGCAGGGCTTGCGCCCACCATTGCCACTGCCAAGTGCCGGGCAGCAGTGTCGCGCCATAAAGTTGTTCTAGAGTCAGTGCCACGGTCGGATGTAACCAGTGGCTAAGCTGCATGCCCAATACAAAACCGAGGGAAGCGCCGATGGTAACGAGAATAGTGAGTTCAACTAACAGCGCAGAGAACACAATGCTCGGCGCAACACCCGCTTGTTGAATTTGCACTAACAGCCGATTGCGTTTAAGCAAGCTGTACTTTACGCCGTTGTAAGCGATGAACAGCCCGACTAAAAACGCGAGTAAGCTCATTGCGGTGAGATTGAGGTGAAAGCTGTCGGTCAGTGAGCCAAGGTCAGTGCTTTGATTATTGGCAATCCATTGCCCTTGATCGCCAATGAGGCTTTGCCATTTTGCTTGCGTGTTTTTATTCCCTTTATCACCTGACTGGAAAACCGCAATGTAACTGAGCTGTCCTTGTTTATTGAGCAGTTGCTGCGCAAAACCAATGTCCATCAACATTCGGCTACCTAACTGCCATTCGTCTGGTAGCACCACCACTTGGGTTGGAATGTCATCCAGAGTTAGGGTTTCTACTTCCCCTAAGTTTTGATGTTGAGATTGGCTCATCATCACGATCGGCTTACCGGCCAAAAGCTCAGGTAAAGGTAAAGCACTGTCGAACAAAGACACGTTTTGTTGGTTTTCTGACGAATAGCGCGAACGTGAGGAAATTGCGGCAATCAACTCACTACCTTGCACTGACCAGCGACGCCCTTGTTCGTCTCTCACTCGCCCTTCGATTACAGGTAGTGCTGCACTGAGCCCGTTTTGTCTAAGGGTGAAATAAAGAGACTCGGGCAGATAGTTTTGCCCTGCTGGTGGAATAATTAAGTTCTGAGCTTGTGCGCTAAGCTGCTCGGTAGATTCCGCATAACTTCGTTTGGCATTGAGGTTGATGGCTTGCACCGCAACGAATAAGGTCACAGCCAACACGATACCGATCAGAATCGCGGCGGCTTGCAGTGGCGCCTGCCGATAGTGCGCTGCAAACAGATTCAGGGCGAGTCGAGTATGAGTGAATCTGGTGTTTGATGGCTTAGTTTGCTTCATGGTGAAGCTCATGTTTGTTTACTTGATGGCTGTTCTGTAGCTGACTGTTATCCAATCGCAGCCGTGCTTTCATAAATTCAGCGCATTCATGGCTGTGGGTCACCAAGAGCACGGCGGTATTGCCTTGGGTGGTGATTTCACTGAGCAGTTTCATCACTTCTAACCCTGCTTTTTGGTCAAGGTTACCTGTGGGTTCATCGGCGAGTAGAAGCTTAGGTTTGTGTGCCAATGCACGTGCGATAGCGACTCGTTGCTGTTGACCGCCGGAAAGGGCAGAAACATGTCTGTCGAGAAGTTGGCTGATGCCTAGAGTCTCGACCAAATAATCGCACCAGTCGTTCCATTTCTTTTGATTCAAATGCAGAGGGAAGGCGATGTTTTGCTGCACGTTGAGCGGCGTTAATAGATTGAATTGCTGGAAGATAACACCGAGTTTTTGGTGTCGAAATCGGCTCCATTGTGGGTCTTTCCAAGCCGCCGTGTTATCGCCATCTAACCACAACTCACCATCGGAAAGCGGCTCAAAGCCAGCGATGACATTGAGCAAAGTACTTTTGCCGCTGCCACTTGCGCCCGTCAGCGCAACACTCGCTCCTGTGTTCAACGTGAAGTCGACGCCTTCCAACACGCGATGTGTCTCTTTGCCATCAACAAAGCTTTTGCTGGCGTGTTTGAGTGTGACAAGTGGGCTTTCCATTTCCTCTCCCTGTATTCAAAAGGTGTCGTTTCTTTTGGCAATCACTATTGCAGTTATGTCTCTAGAAACTTTAGACAACAATCAGATAAAAACAGCGATTTACATCGAGTTTAGGGTCTGTTGACCTTTCGAGCTGATTTTTGCAGCGAATTGTTGGGTGTTTGTGCAAGGCAGAAGCTTTGATGTGTAGTTAGCCTACATGAAAAAGCTGATAACGCAGGAGAAATGACCAACAAACGCTGCCCAAAGGGTTCGGCTAAAATCGTTCTATGCTTTGTTAAGGAGTATTTACTTAGAATGCTAGGCTACACACTCCTTGCCTCGCCTAAAACGATTTTATCTCGAACAAAACTTAATCTCGAAAGATAAACAGACCCTACTTTGTACTGAAAATAAGAGGGAAGAGATTAAATGAGGAAGGGATATGACAGGCATTAAAAAAGCCCGAGTCAAACTCGAGCTTTCAAAGATATTCAGCGTGGTCAGCTTACACGTAGTACGCTTCAACTTCGCCTTTAAGTTTGATTAGCATTGGGTTACCGAAACGGTCTTTTGCTTTAGGAGAAGCAATTTTCACCCAACCTTCGCTCACGCAGTATTCTTCTACGTCTGTGCGCTCTTGGCCGTTGATACGAATACCGATTTGGTGCTCGAAGCATTCTTTGATGAAGAATGGGCTACGTGGGTTACCCGCTAGGCGATCTGGTAGAGCTGGTTTAGCTGTGTCTGTCATTTTGTGTGACCTAAATTCCGTAAAAAGTGCGCTATTGTAGTCAGTGCACTGTATGTGTTCAAGATATGTTGAGAGTGGATGCGTTGTTTAACTTTCAAGTACCGCCTATAACCCCTTTAAATACTGCGCGTTGGCTGTTGGTTGAATCATGGCATTCAGCGTTTGGACGGCTTGTTCACTGTGATCTTCAAGTAGAGCTAAGAACGCGTCAATCAACTCAGGTTTGCTTGCTGAGACTTTTGTTTCGGTCTGGATATCACACAGATCGATCAACACATCGGTAAACAATTGCGGCAGATCGTGCAGCACTTGCAGGTTTAAGATGTTGTGCTCGCTGTAGATTGAATTGTGGCTGCCTTTTTGTTTTTGCACCAAGTAAGGATTGTCTTTTAAGTTGATGATAGACGTGCGTTTATCACAGCGTTTCAAACAACTTTTGTTGACCTTCACCTTACGGCATCCTTCGGTTTGTTGAAACAAACATTGGCGGCTCGTGAGTAGAGTGTTCGGGTGATAAATGCTGTAGAAGCTGCGCATGTTTTTCGGACGCTTTATGTGACGCACCTGCTTCATATTCAGCTCGTTAGAAACAAACGCGCCACTTGCCGCGAACTCGTCTTGAAGGCATTTAAACGCGTATGAGTTCACCGTGTTCAGTTGTGGGCCTGCCACCCAGCCTAAGCCGAGCTCTTTTGCGATCATGCCGACACCTGAGTTGTTGGTGATCAACAACTCAGGTTGGATGGTTTCCAAAAATACGCGCGCGGCGTGGTAGTCTTCGCCAATCAAAATGGCTGGGAACCAAGGTTTGAGCATTGGGTTGGCTTGGAACAATTCAATCATCGCGCTCAGTTCACCAGACAATCCCATTGGCAATTGATAGTAAACATCAACGTCGTGGTATTCGCACAGCATGGCTTCTTGTGCTGACGAGATCAGAACCGATAATTTTGGCGCACCTTGGCGAGGTTCTGGTTGAGGTAACGTTGGCAGAGTTGGCACATCAATCGACCCTTTCAAGCTGCTGCCGGATACTTGTGTTGAAGTGACATCGAACGACTTAGTTTGCTCTGCCACTTTCTCAATGATCGCGGTTTTGTCATCGTAGAGTTTCTTTTTCACCGCTTGTACATCATCAGCAGACTGGCATTGGTAAACCTTCGAAAAATGCTTTACAGCATGGTCGCGCGGGTTGTCGATGTACATCGCCTTGCCGAAATCACCTTGCAAAAATGCGTTGGAGAAATCACGGTTGAACACTGTGTATAACTCTGTGGTGTCTTCAGAGAGTTCCAAACCCTCGCACAAGCGATCAATCTGTTTACGCCAGTTATCGACCACGGTGTACACGTAGTGGGATTTCTTAATGCGGCCTTCCACTTTCAACGAATACACACCCGCATCAGCAAGCGCTTCCAAGTCCCCAAAGGCGGAGTTGTCTTTCATATTGAGTGGGTAGTTGTTGCCTGTTTTGGTCGTTTCGTACTGTTCGCGACAAGGTTGGCTACAGCGTCCACGGTTACCTGATGCGCCATTGCGAGCGGAACTGATGTAGCAAATTCCGGAGAATCCGATGCAGTATGAGCCGTGGACAAACACTTCCATCATTACGTTGTGCTCGCGACCAAATTGCGCCAGATGTTTTATCTCACTGATGTTAAGTTCGCGAGATAAGTTTACTCGGCTTGCGGTGAGCTGGTTGAGAAAGAGGATTTGGCCTTCGTTATGCGTGTTCAGTTGCGTTGAAGCGTGCACATCCAAATCGGGAAAGTGATGTTTGAGAATGTAGGCCAGACCGAGATCTTGTACGATCACGCCATCGATTTTGGTGGTGTTCAGTTGGCTGAGCAAGCGAACAATCGCTGGAATTTCACTTTCTAAAATCAGCACATTCAACGTTAGGAAAATCTTACAGCTGTGCTGATGGGCCAACGTTAACACGCCATTTAAGTTATCTAAAGTGAGGTTGGTCGCTCGGTTACGAGCATTGAAGCGGTCGAGCCCACAGTAAATTGCATCGGCGCCAGCGGCAATGGCGGCTTTGATGGAATCTAAATCACCACCGGGTGCTAATAACTCAAATTGATCGCGTGTCACTACTTTTCTCTTTCTTACTAAAATAGGCTGCAAATGTTACGTATTTCACGCTTTTGATGCTCAGCTAGTTAACGCTTTATTAATCTGAATCAATTAATCCGTGTTACACGGTCGACTCTTGAGTGGGTAGAGTGCAATTCGCGATAGCGGAATTTGACTTCTATAGTTTTCCTACACTTGGTTTTTCTATATCTAGTTTTCGACTCAGAGAGAGGAAGGGACGACAAATGAAAAAAGTAATCATTGGGTTGGTCGTGGCGTTGACGTCATTGAGTGCATTGGCTGGGGAGGGTGTGGTAACCGTTGCGAGCACGCATTCAGCAAAAAATACGGCGGATAAATTTGTCGCTATCGCGCAAGAAAAAGGGTTGAACGTCTTTGCGCGCATTAACCATCAAGAGAATGCCACGAAAGTCGATATGACGTTGCGACCAACCGAAGTTATCGTGTTTGGAAACCCTAAAGTAGGCACGCCACTGATGATCTGTGCGCAGGAAGTGGCGCTCGATTTACCCCAAAAAGTGTTGGTGTATGAAGATGATGAAGGCAAAACGTGGTTAGCTTATAACGATCCTATTTATTTAAAGCAGCGCCATCATATTGAAGGCTGTGACGAGGCATTGAACAAAATCAGCGGCGTGCTGGGCAATTTAACCAACGCGGCGGCGAAGTAGGGCTGGTTATTGGCTTCGCTTTTTTTACTCCGAAAACGAAAAAGCCAACCTCACAAGGAGGTTGGCAAATCTTACCTAGATTGGGGGAGGTAAGATCAGGAGGTGGCGAGTACGCTGTGCACTTTTGACTTAATTGAGTCAGACTGCGTGCCGAAAATCGCTTGTAAACTGTCGCCAATCACTAACACATCTCGCGCGCCAAGTGCTTTTAGCTTAGCAACATCAACGTTAGCGATGTCTTTCACCGAGACACGCAGACGAGTGATACACGCATCGACTGACTTAATATTGGCTTTGCCGCCCAATGCAGCTACTACATCCACCGCAATTTCATCAGGCTCTCCGGTAATCTTCACTTCTGCAATGTCGGTTTCACGACCCGGCGTTTTCAGATCCAACTTCACAATTAGGAAGCGGAACAAGCCGTAGTAGAGCGTCGCCCAGATTGGACCGATGATGATGAACATCCACGCGTTGCTCGACATTGGGTAGTAAAGGAAGAACTGGATCGCGCCGTGCGCAAAGTCAGTACTGTGTTTGATTTCCAAAAATGCGGTGATCGCAAACGCAATACCAGTTAGGAAAATATGGATCACGTACAGCACTGGCGCGACGAATAGGAAGGTAAATTCGATTGGCTCTGTGATACCAGTTAACCAAGAGGTCAACGCCGCAGACATCATCAAACCGCCGACGATTTTCTTACGCTCAGGAGACGCGCAGTGGTAAATCGCCAATGCCGCTGCTGGTAGCGCCCACATGGAGTACATAAAGCCACCAGACAGATAACCTGCGGTTTTATCGCCCGCGAAGAAGCGAGTGAGCTCACCGGTAAACTCTTTGCCGGTTTCTGGGTCTACATAGCTGCCGACTTCAAAGAAGAACGGCGCATTCCAGATGTGGTGCAAACCAACCGGGAGTAGTGAACGTTCGCCCGCGCCGTAAACCGCCCACGCGAGTACAGGGTTTTGGTACGCTGCCCAATGAGAGAATGCATCAAGAAGTTGTCCGACAGGTGGCCATGCAAACGCGAGAATCGCACCAACGACGATCGCCGATAGACCGGTGACAATGGACACAAATCGCTTACCCGCGAAGAAGCCCAAATATTCCGGCAGTTTGATGTTGTAGAAGCGGTTGTACATGATTGCCGCCACCGCACCGATAAAGATGCCGCCAAACACCCCGGTTTGCAGCGTCTCAACGCCCATGATCGTGGCGTCAGTTTCTAGGCCGCGCAGGCCAGTCACGATACCGAGCGATGCGTTCATAATAATTAGGCCAACTAAGCCTGCGAGCGCAGCCGCACCGTCATTGCCTTTTGATAACCCGAGCGCCACACCGACCGCAAACATCAACTGCATGTTGCCGAACACGCCTTCACCGGCGGCGAGCATCACTTTGTTGACCGCGTCTGGAATAAACGCAAAACCCGCGTTACCAATACCCAGCATCAAGCCAGCCACCGGTAACACCGCCACAGGCAGCATCAACGACCGCCCTATTTTTTGTAGTTGTCCAAATATACTTGCAAACATGGTTTCCTCCTGACGAATGCCAGTGTTGTAGGACCTGATTCCTTCAGGTCATGTTGTTTCACGTAAGGTCAGGATGATCATAGCGAGCAAGGCGGCGCCTAAGGTTACAAAAGGCAATCAGTTTGTAAGTGGCCGCTTACAAATCTCTTACACCGAGAAGTGAAAATTGCAATCGGCTCGATTGTGCATGGGCGTTTAAGAATGCATCATATTGGCCAGCGCCAAACTCAGGGGCAGGCACAGGGACGGACACAGGGAAAGTAGGATGGAAAACAAGCAGATACTGGTCGTCGATGACAACCTCGACCTTCGCGAAGCGTTGTCGGATTACCTTGGCCGCGCAGGGTTTGAAGTGCTTTGCGCGGAAAACGGCGGCGTGATGTGGCAACTGCTCAACGATCACCATCCTGATTTGATCATCCTCGATATTATGATGCCCGGTGAAGACGGCTTTACCCTGTGCCAGAAACTGCGCAAAAACTCCGATATCCCAATAATCATGCTGACCGCCGTCACTGAAGAAGCCGACCGAGTCGCAGGGCTAGAAATGGGCGCTGACGACTACATCACCAAATCATTCAGTCCGCGTGAACTGCTCGCACGCATCAAAACCATTCTTCGACGCAGTCAATCGACCGCCAATGCCAAACTGACGCGTAAAGTGCGTTTTGACGACTGGTTGTTAGATACCGTGACGCGCCAACTGACCCACGTCGCTAGCCGCGAAGTTAAACAACTCAGCGGTGCCGATTTGTCGTTGCTTGGTTTATTTGTCAACCATGCACAATCGATATTGTCGCGCGATGATATTGCACGTGAGATTTGGGGACGCGATGCTGACCCGTTTGAACGCGGCATTGACGTGCAGATCAGTCGCTTGCGCCATCACCTTGAAGATAAAGACCGCTCGCTGATCCTAACGGTGCGCAACAAAGGCTACATGCTGACCACGGACGTGCATTATGAGAATTAAACGCTGGACGGGATCACTGGTCGTTCGCACGAGCGTGTTCCTATTGTTGGTGATCGTTCTGGCGCAGGTATTATCCGGGATTATCTGGTATCAACACGCCAGCGAACGCGATAAAGAAGGTTTGACTACGACGGCCAAAAGCTTGGCACTGAGCGCATCTTCCACCATCGCTTTCTTTCAAACCCTGCCTTCAGAATATCGTCACTTGGTGCTTAATCAATTACGCAACATGGGCGGCACGCGCTTTTTCGTTTCACTCAACAATCACCAGATTGACGTCGACCCGCTGCCAGATAGCGAGCGCAAAAAACTGGTCATCAACCAAGTGCGCGAGGTATTAGAAAGTGAGTTGAGCGGCATTCCTAATATTGAGGTGGAGTTCACACAACGTGACAAACTCAAAGTGTTCAACAACGAGCTACCTATCGACGAACTGCCACTATTGTGGGCGCATTATTCGCTTTCGTTTGGTGACCTCAATCCACCGATTCTGGTGATGCAGGTCGAAGTGGCGCAGAACGAATGGTTTTATCTCGCGGCGGTGCTGCCCGCGCCTTACATCAACCTCGAGACTAACTATTTTGAGCTGCGCCAATGGTTGACACTATCGCTGTCCGCGCTAATGCTTTTGCAGTGTACCTGGTTTATCGTTCGCAAAGAAATTCAACCAATTCGAGAGCTGGCAAAAGCTGCAACCCTGATGTCGAGCCGGTTAGACGTGCCCAAAGTGTATGAGCGAGGCAGTAACGAACTTAGAGCAGCGGTCCGTGCGTTTAACAAAATGAACCGACGCATCGACAGCCACATTAAAGACCGCGAAATGCTGTTCAGCGCCATCTCCCACGATCTGAAAACGCCAATAGCCTGCCTAAAACTACGAGCGGAAATGCTGGATGACGACGCCGACCGAGAACGCTTTGTCCGCCTGAGTAACGACCTAGATTTGATGGTCAAAGGCGCATTGCAATGTATTAAAGAGACCGACATCCACGAGGAAATCGAGCCGATCAATTTCACCCAACTGATTCAGCACATTTCCGCCAATATCGCCGATGCGCCGGACACAATTCGCATCCACGGTGAAATCCGCTCCCACTTTGCTGGTAAACCGTTAGCGATTAAGCGCTGCATTCAGAATCTGGTCGATAACGCGCTCAAATACGGCCATCAAACGGACATTAAGCTGAGTGAAAGCCCAGAGTCGATCCAGATTGAAATTGAAGATCACGGTGACGGTGTTGACGATTTATTACTTGAAAAGCTCTGCCAGCCATACTTCCGCGCTAGCAACGATAAAGAAGGCAGTGGGCTGGGGTTAACCATTTCACAGAGTATTGCAAAGGCTCATGGCGGCAACTTGTTGCTGAGCCATTCTCAGTTTGGCGGCCTCTGCGCCACACTGACTTTCCCGAGAGACTGACTATGAACAAACTGGCATTCTTGTTCCCAGTGTTACTCGCCCCTAGCGTCGCTGCTCTCGCGGAGCCGCCACATGGGGTAGAGTTTTTACATTGGTGGACTTCTGACGGCGAGCAGAAAGCTCTGCAAACACTTAAAGCCCAGCTGGAACAACACGATATTGAGCTATTGCAAAGCCCGGTGTTAGGAGGAGGTGGCGACAGTGCGATGACGGTAATGCAAGCTCGCGCCTTGGCGGGCAACCCACCAAGCTTTGCGCAAATTGAGGGGCCAAGTATTAAAGCGTGGGATGCCATCGGTGTTTTGTACAACGTCAACGCGGTGGCCGATGAGCAGCGCTGGGACGAGGTGCTCTACCCGCTGTCTATCGAAATCAATAAAACACAAAACGGCTATATCGCTCTGCCACTTACGCTGCACCGTTTGAACTGGCTGTGGGTCAACCACAAGCTACTTAAACAACTGAATCTGTCCGCGCCGAAAAATTGGCAAGAGATGTTTGCCGCCATGGAGCTTGCTAAGAAAAATGGCGTCGTACCGATCGCGGTCGGTGAGCAGCCTTGGCAAGTCGCCCAACTTTTCGAGAATTTAGTGATCTCCACTGGCGGTGTTGAGTTCTACACCAATGCGATGGTTAAACTAGAACGCGACAGCATCGACAGCGACACCCTGCGCCAAGCGCTGACGCAATTTCGTCGCCTGAGTTTGTTGATTGACAACCAATTACCTGACAGTAAGTGGGATACGGCGACCCAAGCGTTAGCCGACGGTCAAGCGCTGTTTCAAATCGGTGGAGATTGGATTTTGGGTGAGTTGCTCGCCAATCAAGTCTCAGTTCCGCAAGAGGTCGGCTGTTACCCAACGCCGGACAGCGATGGTGTATTCCTCTACAACATGGACAGCTTTGTGTTTATGTCGAGCAAGTCGTTTTCTGCTGAGGAGGCTCAGCAAACCGCGAGCGTGCTGGCAGACGTGGAGTTTCAAGCTAAGTTCAATCGGTTAAAAGGCTCGATTCCGGTACGCACCGATATCGACATCAGCGATTTTAATCCGTGTCAGGTCCAGTCATATCAAGACTTTCACTACGGCGTTAAGCACAACCTCGCTGTGCCGAGTATGATTGATTCGATGGCGGTCAATCCGGTTGCTCAGCAGGCGATAAACTCGGAAATCTTCCGTTTTTACCGCAATCCCAAAATGGAACCCGACGAGCTGATAAAACGCATTATTGCTATTTCGCAAAGCGGTTAATGGCAATGAATTTGTGCCGAGTGGAATAAAAAAGCCCCAATGATTGGGGCTTGAGTAAAGCGAAGTATGCCGTTTAGAAATAGTGGAAGATCGGCGGTTCATGCATCAAGAAGTTTTGATGGGAGATGTTCCACGCATAGGCGCCCGCTAAGGTAAACACAACATAATCACCAATATCGACGTGGGCGACGTGTTGATTGCGTGCCAGCACATCTTTGGGCGTACAAAGCTGGCCGACAAAAGTTGCTTGTGCATGCTGAATTGGGTGAGAAATCTCGTGGTGTTGCTCGCTTTTCAGGATGACGAATGGATGATCATGGCTCTGCGCTGCTGGCGTGCGGAAATGGTGGGTTCCTCCGCGCGCGATGACAAAGTTTTCGCCAAGATTTTGCTTAATATCCAGCACTTCCATTACGTAATAACCGCATGCCGCCGTGATGAAACGTCCGCATTCAAAACGCAGTGTCCAGTCTTGCACTTGCTCTTTAGCGATGAGGAATTCCAACTTGTCGCAAAACTCCATCCACGGAAAGTGTTGCTCAGGGGTTTGGTAGTTGATGCCCATGCCGCCGCCCAAGTTGATCATCAGCTCACCGAGTTCGAACTCCTGCTGCCACGCCTTCACGACTTGGAAATAGCGCTGCATCAACGCTAAGTGACGTTCAACATCGAGCTGATGCGACATCAAGTGAAAATGGAAGCCTTTGAGTGACACTTGCGGGAAATCGCGCAGCAACATCAAAGCATTACTCAGTTCGGACTCGTCCAAACCAAAAGGAGTCGGCTTGCCGCCCATCGCCAACTTGCTGAGCGTGATGTCGCCAATATCAATGTTCATACGCAAAAAGATCGAAGCAGGGCGGTTGAGACGCTCGGTTAGTGCTCCAATGCGTTGCAGCTCGGTGAGGCTTTCGACATGAATTGCATCAACATCCAGCTCAATCGCTTGTTGCAATTCACTTGGCATTTTTCCTGGGCCACCGAAGATCAATGGCTTATCGAGTTGTTGTTGGTGGAGGTGTGTCAACTCCCCGCCAGATGCCGCTTCAAAACCATCGACATACGGCGCGAGCGTTTTGAGAATCGGGCCCGATGGATTGGCTTTGGCTGCGTAAAATAGCTCGACATTTTTCGGCAAAACGTGACGCAGTTGTTTGATGTGTTCTTCTAAGGCGTTTAGGTCATACACGTAAGCGCACAAGGGTTGATTTTGCTGCTGTGCGAGCGTGTGAACTTGTTGGCTAACGCGTGTCGGTAGAGAGAGGGAATTAGACATGTTGCGCTCCTTTTTCGTGTTGCTGCCAAGGCGCGGCGACTTGGGTATAGCCCGACTCCTTATCGGCTTTTTGCATCAAACGAGTGGTGAAATTATTTTTGCTTGGGAAGTGACCGCCATTCAGCAACGCTTCTAGTTCCGGCTGTTTTCCATTCACTGACTGCCAACGCACAATGGCACTTTGCACCGCATTCCACAGCGTTTGCTCTAGTGGCTCATCACCTTCTGCTATGAAGAAAATCGCTTCGCTGATGTTGTTGATAAAGGTGCAGTATCCGATGCGATTCCAGCCTTGTTCGCGACTGTAGTAAACCGATTGTCGCGCGCGTTCAGACAAGTCAGTTAATGTTTCTTCTGGCCAAAACTCCGGCAGTAACTTGGTGCCTTCCAAATCACGAATCCAGACACAACACGGCATCTCTTGCTCAAAGCCAATCAAGGTGTTTTGCAAATGCGGCTCAAACGCCACTCCGTGTTTGAAGTAGTAATTAAACACGCCCGGAATTAGGCAATGCAAATAGCGTTCAAACCACAGTGTCGCGATATCGGAATAGCGAATTTGCGTAGTACGCGCTTTGTTTTTAAGGCGTTGAGCAATACAACTGTCGCCGTTTTTGTCGTAAGCAAACAGAGCGCCAGCGAGGGTTGGTTTTAAGATGTCGACTTCGCTCAGCGAGAAATTTTCGCGATACAAAATCCCAAACGATTCGCGCGCTTTGGTGTTGTCATCCCAATTACGCTCAGCGACACTTTCTAGATTTAATGTGGTGGCGTAAGGCTCTGTCATCACTTTAAATACAGGGTTGTGCAGCTGTTCGTTTTCTCGAATCGGTTTGAGAATCGACGTGAGCTGCACGGCGCTGTCGAGTTCGTACCACGCGTTTTTGCGCACGCAATTGGTTAATCGTACGTTGATGGAGAATTTCGCAAACCAATCCATATCTGGGTGGTAGAGGGTACGAACTGAAGAGGTCGGCTGCATCTTTTCACCACCTAAACCCAGTGGCGTGATCTTGCCTTGTTCAATGGCACGCTTCACGCTTGGGTTGCTCAAAATGGTGTAGCTTTCCCAAGGATGACAAGGGTAGAGGGTCTTCCCATTGCTGGTGGCGTGTTGTGGCGCGAGCTGTTGTAGCATGTGCTGAGCAGGGTTAGCTTCTCCGTCGGAACTCAGCACATCAAGTAAGGACGTATCCACTTCAAACCAGTACAGCGGGACTTGCGCGCCGACTTCTGGAGAAAACGCCAAGAGATCATCCATGGTGACGCCCGAACGACTTTTTGGGGTCGGATGGAAAGTATGCCCCCAAATCAGAGACTGTTCCGAAGCGATAAACTCGTTGTGATGCGATTTGGGCGCGACGTTGAGAAACTGCTCGGTAACCAGCACGCTATTTTCCAGTTGTTCGATCAGCTCATGGTTAAATGGGATCGCCAATACCTGCTTGAGATAGTTAAGCAAAAGCGTAAGAGTTTGCGTGGCATCCAATTTCGCCCAACCAGATCCCGGCATTTTCGCCCATGGCAGTTCTGCCAATTTGATTTTGCCCAGTTTGCTCGCGTAGTGAATCGGCAAAACCAGCACGCCATTTTGTTGAGAAAGATAAACGGCTACCCGCTGCTTGGCGGAATAGTTGCGTTTTAACGTTTGGGGTAGCGATGTCGATTGGTAGTGCCATTCCACTTGTTGATTCGGTAGCGCAAATTCACGTAAGTAACAATTAAGAACACCCATAATCGTGTTGAGTTGGGCCTTCTCCCGATTGAGCTGCACATCATGCGCGCGCAACTCGCTAGTCTGAGAGGATTGAGTTTGTAACATGTTGATTTCCAAATTTTGAATGGAGAACCAGCGCGATCAAGGTGATTACGCTGACTATCGCAGAAAGTAGGAAAGGAACCTCAAGTAGCCCCAAGCTAGAAATGAAAGAAGCGCAAAATCCCGCTGCCACGCCACCCCATTTGGACATGGCATCAAAGCGAGAAAATACTTTGCCACTGAGTTTGCGATCCAGATGGCTCGCAAGATGCTGATGCAATCCGTGATAGCAACACACCATCGCGATGCCGAAGACAATTCTCGCAGCAATGAGTGCGGTTTCGGACGCAATCAAATGCAAGGCAGAGCTCACGGCAAGCAATGCAAACCCGAGCCACAACGTGCGCAGCGGTTGATGGCGATTCAGCCCATCTGACAACACGTGGATTTTGCCTGCCAGCAACAGATAGATGCCATGCGGCAGTGCGTACAAAAAACCGATCCATGCGTGGTGAGTGATGCCATATTGCTGCACAAACGGCGAGAAATAAGGAAAGGTCACCACCATGGAAAACGCAAACCCGAACTGAGCAAAGAAGATCCAACGAATGGCATGCATTGCGTTTTTCTGTGCAACCGGTTTTTCTTGCTGAGATTCTGAGTTTGGCTTTTCGAGGTTTCGTTCGGCAGGTTTATCCGCAGGCAGTGTTAGCGTGATGCCCATAGCAATTAAAGGCAAAACGCATAACCAAAGATACGCGTTGAGCGGGTTGGTCTCTGACAAGCTCCAGCCGAGCCCAATGGGCGCAACGATCAGCGCCAAGCGAGCAGATAGTTGGGTTTTATTGAGTGACTTGCCGAGTGTTTTGGCTTCTTTAATTTGACTAGATAAGTAGCTGTTCGAGGCGGCCATGGTGCCGCCAAAGGTTCCTTGAACAATAAGACCAAACACAAACATGGCGAGGTTGTCTGCCAAGCCGCACAGCGCAAACCCTGCTGCAAGGCCAAGTTGTGCACGCAAGAGTGAGCGGCGGCGACCGTAGCGATCGGCAAAGTTGCCCCAAAATCGCGCCGCCAACGCAGTACAAAACGTAGGTAGGATAAACAATACCCCTGCCCAG